>NZ_ANAH02000027.1 GCF_000335475.2 Cystobacter fuscus DSM 2262
TGGGCAACTGCCCCGGTCTACCCGACAGGTATGACTCGGGGAGCGTGAGGTAGCGCAACGAGTTCTTTGACACTTCCTCTGGAGCTCCAGCAGCTCATCCAGCGCAGGGTGCGAGATGGGGTGCTCCTGCGCCTCATCGGCAAGTGGCTGAAGGCGGGGATTCTGGAAGAGGGGAATGTGACATACCCCGATGAGGGGACACCGCAGGGCGGGGTCATCTCGCCCGTGCTGGCGAACATCTACCTGCACGAAGTGCTGGACGTGTGGTTCGAGAAGGAAGTCAAACCGCGCATGAAGGGACGCGCGGAGCTCGTACGCTACTCGGACGATTTCGTCATCTGCTTCGAGAGGGAGGAAGATGCTCGCCGCGTCATGGAGGTACTTCCCAAGAGGATGGAGAAGTACGGCCTGACGCTCCACCCGGAGAAGACCCGGCTGGTTGAATTCCGCCCACCGCGCCCGGAAAACAGGGGATAGGGTGGACCCGGGAGCTTCGACCTACTGGGTTTCAAGCACTACTGACTGGGGCAAGTCCCGGTGGGGCAAATGGGTGGTGAAACGCAAGACAGCCACGAGCCGATTGAGCCGGGCGCTGAAGAGGGTGGCACAATGGTGCCGCCTGAACCGGCACCGATCGATACAGGAGCAACACCGCTGCCTCGCGCAGAAGGTGAGAGGGCATTACAGCTACTACGGGATTACTGGGAACTGGGCTGCCCTCACTACCTTTGCACGGGAGGTGGAAAGCAGGTGGTACAAGTGGCTAGCGCGGCGCTCGCAGAAGGAGCTGAAGCCGGAGCGATTCTGGCGACTGCTCAAGCTGCTTCCGCTACCAGCGCCGCGCGTCGTCCACAGGGTCTACCGACTCGCAGCGAAACCATGAGCCGAGGAGCCGGATGCGGGAATTCTGCACGTCCGGATCTGTGGGGGGCCGGGGTGGGCAACTGCCCCGGTCTACCCGACTCCGACACCTCGCGCTCTCCGAGCCGTTCCTACGAGTCGTCTGACACCTTTCTCTGACACCTTTCTCGGCCTGAGCGCCTCGCCCTCCAATACCGTGCTGCTCGCCGTGCCGGTGGAGGTGCTCGAGCTGGCCAAGGCCCTGACCGTGCGCAAGGAGCCGCCCGGCACCTGAGCGTGCTCGGTCCTCCGACTGGACGTCCTGGAGCGTGAAGCCCCACTCCTCGAGCACCTTCGCCTCGTCGGGAACTCTCCGGTTGGGAGGGTTTCGTGGGGCCGAGCTCCGTGCCCTTTCCGTCGAAGTTCACGAGGGCGTGACGTACTTCCTCGACCGCGAGGGTCGGCTGGGACTTGCCCGGATCGGCCAGTACGTCCAGCAGCTCCAGGTTGTCTTATGCTCAACGCCACCCGGGCGGTCACCACTTCACCTGACTTTCCGGAGAAGGCCTGCTCGGTCTCATGGGAGAGACCGCAGCCGCCCAGCAGCAGGGCGCTCAGCGCGGAAGTACTCATGGACAGACGGGCGAATCGATGAGGACGGCTCATGGGGGTCGTACCTTTTCGTGGCGGTTCGGTTCGGGTCGAGCGTGAAAGCACCCTAGCAGGAAGCCACGGAAAAGGACTGTAATACCAGTAATATGGGCAAGACAGGTTCCGGAAAACCCGCCTATAGGAGGGATGGGGGCGGTGTGGAGGGAGAGGGCAGGAGCCCGAGGGGCCGAGGAGGGCCGGTGGACTGCCGGCTACTCCGAAGCGCCCAGCGTCGCCTGTGCCAGAGATGGGCGAACATGCGCGGATCGTCCCACGAGCTCGTCGTGCCCATAAAAAATCGTACAGCCGCTGTACGTTAATTTAGATTCTGTTCCAGCCCCGCGTGGCTCATCTTCGTCTCATCAACGGAGATACCAATGAACAGAATAGCTGACACCACCAGGCTCTTTCTTCTCGCCATCCTCGCGATTTCTCATGTCCAATGCCAGGACATGTCCAACATCCGGACGCGGATCAATCCGAACGCCGCGACCGTCGCGCGCACCGAACTGCTCATCCACGCGCCGCCGAAGGCGATCTGGTCGGTATTGACCGAGATCGACCGCTGGACCGTATGGATGCCCGAGTTTGCCTCGGCGCGGCTCGAAGGGCCCCTCGCCCCCGGTTCGGTGATCTTCTGGGAGCCCCCAGGCCAGGTGGTGGAGTCTCGTCTCGTCGTAGTGGAACCCGAACGCCGACTCATCTGGAATGGCACGGATGGCGCCGTCCATGTGTGGGAACTGATCCCGATGGCCAACGGCACACTCCTGCGCAACGAAGAATCCATCGACGAATGGAAGCTTGCCGGCTCGGTCGACGGGAACGCATTCCTTACCGATGCCCTCAACACATGGAACAGCCGCATTGCCCAACAGGTAGCTACATGGGAAGGAAGCGTCGAATGAAGAATCAACCTGGACTCACACGCCTCTCCTCGCTTCTCAAGACAACACTGGCCGTAACCGCTCACCGCATGGCTCGGTGCCGCTTCGTGGAGTGAACCTTCACCGCTACCTGGAGCCCCTCCGTCAGCGGAGCGCAGCGATCACCGCCTCCGCCAGCGCGGCTGAAGACCCTGGGTTCTGGCCTGTCAGCAGGTTGCCGTCCTGCACGACGAAGGAACTCCAATTCGGCCCCTTCTCGTAGAGCGCTCCGCGCTTGCGCAAGGTGTCGGCAAGCAGCCACGGCGCGTTCTCGGCGGTCCCAAACTCGATCTCTTCCTCATCGCTGAAAGCGGTCAGCTTCCGACCTGCGAAGGGCCAGCTACCGTCCTCGTCCGTTGCGGCGAGCAGCGCGGCTGGGCCGTGGCAGACCGAAGCGATCAGTTTCGAGGCGCGGTTCGCCCGGACCAGGAGGCGGCCCATGTCCGGGTCTTTGTAGAGGTCTTCGACAGGTCCATGACCCCCTGGGATGACGATGGCGCCGAACCGGTAGGCCCGGGCGGATTTCGCTCACGTCAAGCAAACAGTCATGCACTTCGATGGAGAGATCAAAGCACTCGACCAAGATATCACCAACGCCATAGCGGATGTGGAGAGGCATGAGAACGCCGGCCTGGAGAAGGTCTGGTCCGAAAAATACAAGATGCAAAGCTCCTCCTTCTTTGGGGATAAAGTCACGGAGGAGACCAACGAGCCCGGGTTCTATCGGATCTCGCTGAAGGGCGACAGGCGCGGTCATGCCATGGGCATTGAGAATCTCGGCAATGGACAGTTCAAGTTCATGGACCCGAACAGCGGCGAATTCCACCTGCATGACGAGGCCGCCCTGAGACATGTCGTGACGCAAAACGCGCGGCTGATGGGCTACGCGAACGACGCCTTCTCGTTCGAGATCCAGCGCCTCCGCACCTGACCGGCGACGTCCAACAGCCTCAGCGGCCCCGGCCCGCGCTCCCCGTCTCGCGGCCGGTGGCGCACGCGGGCCGCAGGAGACACCGGGCGCAGTTCTCCCGTACGGGCGTCGTGGGACACACGCCGCTCATGCCGTAATGACAGAGGGCGAAGTCGAAGCGCACCGGCTCCTCGGCGTCGAGCACGCGCAGCGAGGCCGTCACCTCCTCGGCGGTGCGCCAGCTCAGGTCGTTGCGGCGGGTGAGCCCCAGATATTGCCTTCGCTGCTGCCTCGTCTGGGGTAGAGTTCGAGTCCGGTGAAACCCAAGTCTCCCCTGGCGCGTACCGCCGATGCACCGGCCGCTTCATCCTCCTCCGCCGGAGAATCAGACGAGGAATTGATGGCGCGCTTCTGCCAGGGTGATGCACGGGCCTTCGACGCCCTCTTCCAGCGCTATGCGCGGCCCATCCACGGCTACCTGGCGCGGATGACGGGCCAGGTGGCCGCGGCCGAGGACCTGTCCCAGCAGACGTTCCTGTCGCTGGTGAAGGCGCGCGGGCGCTTCCAGGAGGGCTCGCGGGTGAAGCCGTGGCTGTACGCCATCGCCACCAACGCGGCGCGCGACTGGCAGCGGCGCAAGCGTCCCGAGGAGCTGACGGACGAGGGAGAGCTGCCCGCCCAGGTCGCCTCGGAGCACGGCGGCTCCCGGGACCTGGGCCTGGAGAACGCCGTGCAGCGGGCGCTCGCCCAGTTGCCCGAGGGACAGCGCATCCCCATCGTCCTGCACCGCTTCGAGGGGATGGGCTTCGCGGAGATCGCCGAGGCGATGGGGCTGACGGAGTCGGCGGTGAAGGTCCGCGCCCACCGGGGCTACGCGCGGCTGCGCGAGTTGCTGTCCGCCCTCGAACAGGAGGCGAAGGAATGAGCGCCGAGTGCACGCGCGTGCTGGAAGCCCTGGGCCAACCCCTCTCGCCGGAGCTCGCCGCGCATGCGGACGGCTGCGCCGGGTGCCGGGCCCTGCTCGAGGGCTTCGACGCGCTGGAGTCCCTGCCCGTCCCGGGAGCCGCTCGGCCTCCCCCCGACCTGGAGCCCGTGCGGGCCGTCGCCCTGGAAGCGCTGGCGGCACAGCCCAAAGCGACTCCCTGGACGTCCGAGGCCTGGAAGCTCGGGGGCCTGTACACGGGCATGATGGCGCTCGTGACGCTCGTCTTCGCGGCGAAGGGCCTCCTGAGCAACACGGCGCCCCTCGGGGTGGTGGTGGGGCTGGCCGTCCTCCTGCTGCTGTCCATGGGGGGCGCGCTCTGGGTGGCGCTGGCACCCGCGCGGCGCCTGGGCTGGCTTGGGGTGGGCACCGGCGCGGTGGGCGTGGCGCTGCTGGTCGTGCTGGGCGGCTCGGGGCTCGCCAACCCCAACAGGGGCTTTGTCGAGGGGTGCGTCTCCTGCGTGCGCACGGGGGCGCTCTTCTCGCTGCTGCCCCTCGTCGCCACCCTGGGCATGCTGCGCCGAATGGCCTTGCACGCCGTCCGGGCGGTGGCCGCGGGACTGGCCGCGGGCGCGGTGGGCTTGCTCCTCCTGCACGTGCACTGCTCCGATGGGAGCCCCGGGCACCTGGCCGTCTCCCATGTGGGGCCCTGGCTCGTGCTGGGCGCGCTCGCCCCCTGGGTGCGAGCCCGTCTGCGCACCACCCGCCACGCCCCCTGAGTCGCCTCTTCAGTCGCGAACCCCATCAAGGGCGGGCTGGTTCAAGCGCCTCGTGCACATGAAGTGCGGGAGAGCCGGTTTTGTGGACACACCTCATAAGTCGGCTACACGGGAGGTAGTGTTCATGGAGCGAAGGAAGAGGCGGAGTTTCACCCGCGGCGTGAGGCCCTTCGTGCTCGCGCCATTGGTCGGTTTCTACGACCAGGCTTAGCTGACGCGGCACTTCCGGCGGCTCGTGGGGACGACGCCCGCGCGGTACGTGAAGTCTCCGAGTGACCCGCGGTTCCGCGGCGTGCTTCGGCCTTCTCCGCAGCTGTAGACGTCCACGCCACCTTGAGCCGCAGGTGGGACCAGTTGCAGCGGCGCGAGACATCGTCGTGCTTGCAGTACTGCCGCACCCGTCCCTGCCTCCGAGGAGGGAGCTCCGAAGAACAAGGCCTTGCCAGGTGCCGCGTGATGTTTAGGCTCAAGACAGCCAAGAGGTCCAGGCCCCTGCCACGCACCAGAGGGGAGCCAGTGCCCCCACCCCTCTTAGGCGTTTCAGCAGCCGGCCCAGGCCATGCAGAGCGCCACGGAGGGGCACGCGACGGACTGACAGGACTGGGATTTCAAGATGCATGCGGCCCTGATGAGCTTGCACTGGTTGCTGTCCGGGGCCTTGGGGACGGCCCTCGCCTCCTGCGAGGAAAAAACAAGGGCGCCCGTCAACCCCAACGTCAACCCGAGAACTCCCATCTTCAGCGTCTTCATCATGTCGTCTTCTCCTGTGGTGTTCGGACCACGTCCCGTTGCTCCCCGTTTTTCGGAGAGTCGCCTGTCCATACGGAGAACTTCGTTTGCCGGTTACATCGGAAACCAAGACACCCCCGAGTTTCTAAAAACCACAATGATTTCAACGAATTGACGAGCCGAGCGTATAGGAGGGAAGGGGGCCGTGTGGAGGGAGAGGGAAGGAGCCGAGGGGCCGAGGAGGGCCGCGGACGGGAGCCCCCGGGCTGTGAGCCAGGGCGGTGCGCAGAGCGTGCAGCCTCCAGGCGGCACACGCTGGCCCAAGCGGCCCCTCCTCCTGGAAGGAGGTAGCAGGGGCGTGGGCTTGTGGGGCCGCGTGACGGCATGGGGCTCAACACCACGCCATCAGAGGAGGCGCCGGGGCCAGCTGAGCAGGCCACGAGGGCAGTGACAGGTGCTCCACAAGGGCGCGCACGGTGTTGGGTGCCGTCAGGTCCGCCCACACCCGGCGCCTGCCTCCACACCTGCCGCAGGCGAAGCCCGTCGAGCGCGAAGCTCCTGCGCAGCAGCCCGGCCCCATCCAGCCGAGGCGTGCGCTCCTGGGGCGGCTCCAGCCTCGTCGCTGCCTCAGGGGGCTCTCTGGCCTTTTCCGGCTTCGGCTCTGCCCCCCTGAGATGCGAGGTGCGCTTCGAGCCGCGCGAGGGTCTGGGTTCCGCCCTCGATTGCGTACTTCGCCGCCTGCTCGCGAGCTTCGACGGTCGGCAAGGTGTGCTGGAGCGTGACACGCGTCTTGCCGCCTTCGTCCTTGAAGGTGACGACGGCTTTGAACATCACCTCCCCTTCCTTCGAGCCGTGGTCCCACTCGAGCCGCTCGTCGGGGACCACCTTCGTGTAGAGGATGTGGTTCGGGAAGTCGGTGCCGTCGGGACCGTGCATCGTGAAGCGCCACGCGCCGCCGGGCCGCACGTCCTTGCTGTAGGTCGTCGTCCGAAACCCGTTCGGCCCCCACCAGTTCGAGATCATCTTCGCGTCCGTGAACGCCTGAAAGACCAGCGCGCGTGGCGCGTTGATCAGCCGGGTCACTTCGAGCTGCCGCTTCGCGAGCTCATTCAGATCGGGCGCTGCATTCATGTCTTCTCTCCTGTTCGGGCCTTCTTCGGAGGTGCCACCTTGCGGGTGCGTTTCGGACGCGGCTGCCCCTGCAGGTCAGCGAGGTAGTCCTCGAGCCTGTCGAAGCTGCCCTCCCAGAATTGTCGGTAGTGCTCGAGCCAGTCGTTGGCGGTCTTCAGCGGCGCTGGCGCCAGACGACACGGTCTCCACTGGGCTGCGCGGCTCCGCGTGATCAGCCCGGCGCGCTCGAGCACCTTGAGGTGCTTCGTCACTGCCGGGAGGCTCATCTCGAACGGCTGTGCGAGCTCGGTGACGGAGGTCTCGCCCTTTGCCAGCCGAGCGAGGATCGCCCGCCGAGTGGGGTCTGCAAGGGCCGCGAAGGTGGCGCTAAGGGGATCGAGCATTTTCGAGTAGCTAACCGATTGGTTAACTAACCATTTGGTTGAATTCTGTCAAGCACTCGGACAATTGCGAATGCGTTCGGTCGTCAGCGCGGCGACGACAGGCACTTCACGGCGTCATCGAGAAGTCCGGCGACACGCGCCTCGCCAGGAAACCCCTGATTGCTCAGCGGCTTCCGGCCTCGGCTTTTGTGTTAGCGCAGCGCCGCGAGGGCCGCGTCGACCTTCGCCACCGTCACCGACACGGGCGTCGTCACCTCCGGAGCGAAGATGGCCACGCGGAGCTCCTCGAAGACCCACCGCAGCTCCCGCGCCGCCTCCTGGTCGCGCACGGTGGCGCGCCTGGCGAGGAAGGTCTCCCACAGGGGGGTGAAGGGCGCGGCCTTCCCTGCGTCCTTGCCGGGGTTCGCCACCGCACGCGACAGCCGTGCCTGGGCCGCGCGGAGGTAGCGCGGGTAGTTCAGCAGGCGCACGAAGGGAATCCACTCGATGAGGTTCGCGGGGAACAGGTGCCCGAGCTGCGAGCGGATGTCCCGCACGGCCGCCGCGCCGCTCGGCCCCTTTGATGCGGCCTTGAGCGCGGCGAGCGTCGCGGCGAGCTCCGAGGAGGTGACACCGACGGCGTTCGCCCAGTCCCGGGCCGCACGCTCGATGCGCGGTGAGCCCTCACGGACCAGCGCCTCGAAGGCCGCCTTCGTGCGGGGCAGCGGCGCACCCGGTGCGAGCTCGAACGCATCGTCGACGCTGCGTGCGAGGACGAGCGCCCGGAAGGCGTCGGCCTGGCCCCGCGCGGGCGGCGCGCCGTCCAGGGAAGGGAAGGGCAGCGGCATGCGCGCGGCGCTGACGGCCACGTGTCCGCGCGCGGCGAGCATCAGGAGCCGGCGGACCCCCGTGCGCGTGGCCGCGTCGGCGGCGGCGGAGGTCTCGAGCAGCACCAGGTCCACGGCAGCGCCCCGGTCGACGAGCGCGGGGTAGCTGCGGACCTCGAGCTTGCCGACCCGCCGGGTGACCACGGGGGGCAGCTCGCCGAAGGTCCAGGCCGTCAGCCCCTTGCGCTCCCAGTCCGAAGTCGGTGCCGCGCTGCGCAGCGCCGCCCGTGCAGGTCCCCCGTACTGCGCGAGCAGCGCGCTGGCGTCACGGCTGCGCGCGAGCTCCTTTCCCCGCTCGTCGAGCACCCGGAGCGTGATGCGCAGGTACGGCGCCACGGCATCCGCCCGGAGGGACTCCTCGGGCACGTCCACGCCGCACAGCCGGGACACCGCACGCGCGAGCGCTGGAATCATCGGCCCGCGGAAGGGCACGAGTTCCTTCTCGAGACGGTCGACCAGGTCCGGCACCGGCCCCAGCTGCTTGCGCTGGGCGCGGGGGAGCTGCTCGAGCAGGGCGGTGAGTTTCTCCCGCTGCCACCCGGGGATGGTCCAGTCGAGCTCACCCGGGACCAACTGGGCGAGCAGCAGCAGCGGCACGCTCAGGGTGATGCCGTCGTCCTCGGCCGCGGGGTCGAAGGTGTACGTCACCGGAACGGACGCGCCGTGCAGGGGGATGGCGTCCGGGTAGTGCGCCGGGGACAGGCCCGGGTCGTGCGAGAGGGCATCCTCCATCGAGAGGACGAGCACGTCGGGGTCGGCCGCCTCGGCCTTGCGGCGCCAGGCCTCGAAGCTTGCTCCGTCCGTCACGTCCGCCGGGAGGCGCTGGTCGAAGAACGTCAGCAGCGCCTCGTCGTCGAGCAGCTCGCTGCGCCGGGCCTTGTCCCGCAGGCGCGCCACGCGCTCGAGCACCTGGCGGTTCTTCTCCTGGAACGCCCCCCGGGTGCGGTACTCGCCGCGCACCAGGGCATGCTCGAGGAACATCAGCCGTGCCCGGGCGGGGTCCATGCTGGCCAGGGACACGGGGCGCTCCTTGAAGACTTGAAGCCCGAAGAGGGTCGCGTTCTCCTTCACCACGGCGCGCGCGGACTTCTCCGACCAGTGCGGTTCGGAGTAGCTGCGCTTGAGCAGGTGGGGGGCCGCCGCCGCGAGCCACTCCGGGTCGAGCTTCGCCACGGTGCGCGCGAACAGCTGGGACGTCTCCACGAGCTCGAACGCCATCACCCAGGCCGGGGGCTTTTTCGCGAGCGCCGACGAGGGGTGAACCATGAAGCGCGTCTGCTTCGCGCCCGTATAGTGGCGCTGCTCCGGATTCCACTGGCCGATGCGGGACAGGAGCCCGGTGAGGAGCGACTGGTGCAGGACGTCCCCGCGCGCCGGGGCGCCCCGGCCCTTGCGCGGCAGGCGCAGCTCGCGGACGGTCTCCTCGAGCTGGCGTTGGACGTCCCGCCACTCGCGCACCCGCAGGAAGGACAGGAAGTTGTCCCGGCACACGCGCCGCAGATGGGACGTCCCCCGGTCCTCGGCCTCGCGCACGAACGCCCACAGCTTGAGCAGCCCCGTGAAGTCCGAGTGCTCGTCACGGAAGCGCCGGTGCGACTCGTCCGCCTTCTGAGCGAGCTCCCGTGGCCGCTCGCGCGGGTCCTGCAGGTTGAGCGCCGCGGCGACGATGAGCACCTCGTCCAGGCACCCGTACTCGGCGCCGGCGAGAATCATCCGCGCGATGCGCGGGTCCACCGGGAAGCGCGCGAGCTGGTGCCCGAGCGGCGTCAAGGTGCGCTCCTTGCCCTCGATGGCCCCGAGTTCCTCGAGCACCCGCCAGCCCTCGGCGATGGCCCTCGGCTGGGGCGGGTCGAGGAAGGGGAAGTCCTCGACGTCACCGAGGCCGAGGGACTTCATGCGCAGGATGACCCCCGCGAGCCCGGTGCGCTTGATTTCCGGGTCGGTGAAGGCGGACCGCGTGGTGAAGCTCGCCTCGTCGTAGAGGCGCACGCAGATCCCCTCGCGCACGCGTCCGCAGCGCCCTTTGCGCTGGTCGGCGCTGGCCTGGGAGACCGGCTCGATGTGCAGGCGTGTGGTGCCCGAGCGTGGGTCGTAGCGCGACAGGCGCGCCACCCCCGTGTCCACGACGTACACGATCCCCGGGATGGTGACCGACGTCTCCGCGACGTTGGTGGCGAGGATGATCCGGCGCTCGGGGATGGTGGCGAAGACGCGCGACTGCTCGGCGGCCGACAGGCGCGCATACAGGGGCTGCACCACCGTGCCGCGGAGCTCGCGCGCGTTCAGGGCATTCTCGGCCTCGCGGATTTCTCGCTCCCCGGGGAGGAACACGAGGACGTCCCCGTCCGGGTCGAGCGAGAGCACGTCCGCCACCGCATCGGCGACGGAGTCGGCGAGCTCGGCGTCCTCGGGGGGCGGCTCGTAGAGCACGTCCACCGGAAAGGTACGGCCCTCCACCTGGATGACCGGAGCCCCCCCGAAGAACCGCGAGAAGCGCTCGGTCTCGATGGTGGCCGAGCTCACCACCACCTTGAGGTCGGGGCGCCTGGGGAGGATGCGCTTGAGCCACCCCAGCAGGAAGTCGATGGTGAGGCTGCGCTCGTGGGCCTCGTCGAGCACGATCGTGTCGTAGCGGCTCAGGAGCGGGTCGCCGTGAATCTGCGCGAGCAGGACCCCGTCGGTCATGAACTTCACGGCTGTCCGCCGGGACGAGCGGTCCTCGAAGCGAATCTGGTAGCCGACGTCCGTGCCCAGCTCCGTGCCGAGCTCGCGTGCCACGCGCGCCGCCACGCTCGTCGCGGCGATACGCCGGGGCTGGGTGACGCCAATCTGGCGCGGGCGGCCGCGCCCCATGGCGAGCAGGACTTTCGGCAGCTGCGTCGTCTTCCCCGAGCCGGTGGCCCCCGCGACAATGACCACCTGATGGGCGGTGATGGCCGCGGTGATGTCCTCCACCCGGCTCGAGATGGGGAGCTCGGGGGGGAAGTGCAGGGTGGGCAAGCCGCCGGGGGCGGGGACGGGTGAGTCGCCGGACATGGCGGCATGGCCTATCACTGAAGCGCACGCTTCGCCCCTGACGAATCGTGTGGGTACCTGCTCGCCCGGCGTTCCTGGAGGGATTCTCCCTGCACGCTCATACGCACCTGCATGCGAGCGTATAGGAGGGATGGGGGCCGTGTGGAGGGAGAGGGCAGGAGCCGAGGGGCCGAGGAGCACCTCCCGCTGTCCGTGGAAGTTGGTGGACTGCCTGGCGGAGAGCACCCCGAGCGAGCACT
Source organism: Cystobacter fuscus DSM 2262 (assembly GCF_000335475.2). NCBI lineage: Bacteria > Pseudomonadati > Myxococcota > Myxococcia > Myxococcales > Archangiaceae > Cystobacter > Cystobacter fuscus. Next base: position 11,410 of record NZ_ANAH02000027.1, read on the forward strand.
CCTCGAACAGCGAGAGCAGCGACAGCAGGGTGCCCGCCTCCTGCCGGGAGAGCGAGACGCGCGTGCGGTAGCCCACGGGCGAGGTGGACTCGAGCGACTCGGGCAGGTGATGGCGCGTGCGCTTCTCACCGGGGGAGGCGAAGCGCGCGTCACGGCGGACCCGGAGTTCGGGAGGGGGAGCGGGAATCGTCACCAGCTCGAGCGACTTGCCCGCGGGTGCCGCTTCGGCGGGGAGGGGCCTCTTCATGGGGGCGGAGAGTGTCAGCGGCGGGTGGGCGCTGTCGCGCCCCACGTGCTGACGCCCCGCCTTCAGCCCGGCACGCCTTCTCCAGCGCGAGCTGGAGGACGGGAACTCCCACTCCGTGTAACCGAGAAAAGAGAGTTCCGTATTGAAGAGGTGGCTCCCCGTGAAACGGGGAACGACGGAATCCACCGTCCAGACGACATAAGAGAACACGACATGATGAAGACGCTGAAGATGGGACTGCTGGGGTTGGCGTTGGGGGTGGCGAGCGCGGTTGTCCTTCCCTCGCAGGTGGCCATGGCCGGCTCTGGCCCTGCCCCCGGGAATCCGCCGAAGCCCCCCCCCTCCGCCTGTCAGCTCAGAAAGGCCCTTTGCCTCATCGAGAATGCGGGCAACCCTCTGGGCGGCCTGATCTGCACGGCCAAGTATGGTAATTGTTAGCGACTCGCTCCAGTTCCTCGCGCAGCCGCTCCCTGCCCTGGGAGGTGTGGAGGGCTCCCTCCCAGGCCACCGGGTTTCACTCCTTGACGGTCGGGCGTATAGGCAGGAGAGAGGCGGTGTGGAGGGGGAGGGCTGGAGCAGAGGGGCCGAGGAGGGGCGCGGCAGGGGCACCAGGTCTCTGGGCCGTGACGGCGGAAGCCTCAACACCCTGCGCCCTGGGGTGGCGCACGCGCCGGGGTCAGGCTCGCACCTGCCGTGGCGCCGCCCGCGATACCCAGACACTGATCCACCCGCCGTGCTGGTAGAACGCGACCCGGCTCAGCCGCCCATCGACGAGCAGGACCGCCAGCGATTCCCAGTCCGCGGCGTGGGAGCCCGCGCTGACGAAGCAGGTGCTCTGCCACGCGTAGAAGTATCAGTAGCGGATGAGCACCGTGTTCGTCCCCACCTGGTCATCCATGGGTTCCAGGATCGACCCCGAGTATCCACTCCGGTCTCACCAGAAAAAAAGGTGTAACCGGAAAATGGGGGACTCCGTATCGGTAGGTACTTCCCCGAAAGACGGGGAGCGACGGAAACCACCGTCCCCATTCCACGGGAGCACACGACATGATGAAGACACTGAAGGTGGGATTGCTCGGGCTGGCGCTGGGTGTGGCGAGCGCCTTTGTCCTCCCCTCGCAGGTGGCGATGGCCGGCTCCTCTTCGGGGGGCGCGGGGGGGACCACGAACCCCACCCAGGGCGGCTCTACCTGTAACCTCTGCAAGTTGCAGTGCGATCTGAAGAAGCTGCAGTGTGGGAACTCGAATGTGTGTTCTCTCAGTGCGTCGCTCTGCAAGCTCTCCTGCGGGTGTTGAGCAAGCGCCTCGAGAGGGCCGATGCCCGGCGCCAGGCGGGAGGCCCTCCCCGTGCTCGGGGAGTCTCCAGGCGTTGCCCGGGCGGTTGCTCCCGGCGGTCCGCACCATGCCGCCCCTTCGGGTGCGACGGCGGGACCCAGCGGTGACGTCCCTGGGCCACGGTCCGTGGGTGGAGAATCCTCCCTGTAACCGGTAACCGGCGAATCGCCGGGGCCGTAGCCCACGACACCAACACGCGATTGCCCCCCTCATCCCTTATGACAACGCGCTATTTCTGGATCACCAAGGACTACGGGACCGCCGCTGGAAGCTGGCAGTTGGACGAGCCCGTGGATGCAACGGGCGAGGCGTTCGATCGCGCCTTCCAGCTCACGAGCGGGATGCCCGTGAGCGTCGAGGACCCCCTCAAGTGTCCCCTGAAGCGTCCGGGCACACCGCTCGATTTCTCCCTGACGGACACCAGCGACATTCCGGTCGTTCCCGAACGGCTCGCCAGACTCATCGCCCAGTGGGCCCCCGGGGACGTGCAGGCCGTCCCGGTGGAGGTCAAGGGACAAACCGAACCCCATTGCATCCTCGTCGCGACCCGGACCGTCGCGTGCATCGACGACGCGAAGTGCAAGAAGGTGGAGTACCGGAAGCCGGAGGTAGGACGCCCGGAGCGGGCTGGCCGGAGGTACAAGCGCGTGGACGGCCTGCGGATCGACCCGGAGAAGGTGGGAGCGGCCCAGCTCTTCCGCCCCTCGGGATGGACGGTGGCGCTCATCGTGTCCGAACGCATCCACGCGGCGCTGCTGGACGCGGAGGTGTCGGGCATTCACTTCGAGTGTGTCACGCGGCCCCCCGAGCACGATGTGAGCGAACAGGACCCGAGCGCCCCATGAACATGAAGATCAAGAACGGTTCGCCGGCCCCTCCTCCGTCTTCCGTTCGCGGCCATGAGCGCGTGAGGCAGGGGCCAGCGCCCCTCGCCACCCCACGGCAGGAAGGTCCGCGGCGCGAGTCCCCCACGCCCTCTCCGGCGCCGGAGAAGAGCCGGTACGACACGACGCAACAGCGGGGCGGCCCTGCCGTTCCCAGCAAGGCGCCAACGCCGCAAGAGCATGCGGCGTACACCACCCGGACCTCCAGTCTGAGATACGGTCAGCGCTCGGCCGCGTATCACGCACCCGACAGTGCCCCGCCCCAGGGTGGCTACGACCTGAACGAATCCTTCGCGAGCATGAATGTGGGCGGCGGCCAGCCAGGGTGGCAGGTCTTGAGCGCCAAACAGACGCACATCGATTCGGTCCTGCTCGATCACACCCAGAGGCCCATCTCCGGAGCCAATCTCACCCAATACATCGCACAGGATGAGAACCCGGAATTCAACCGCATTCCGGGGTCCGGAGCATGCTCGGCCATCACGACGAACTGGTTCAAGGCGGGAATGCGCACCCAGGATCCGGAGCAAGCCTCGGCGAATTTCAACCACCGACTCGGGGACTCGCATCGCCTCGCGACTCAGCAGAAAGAGTACCTGCACAAGTACCAAAAGGTCGGGCAGCTGCTGGATGCTCGCGGAACGGCGGTACAGAACAAGGCAGATGCCGAGCAGGAGCTTCATGAGCGCAAGGCCGACTTCGAAGAATTTGCCCAGGAAGCAAGGGATACGGCGCTACACCCGGAGGACAGGCGGAAATACCGTCAATTGGAGGCGGAGAAGAGGACGGTTCCTCGGGATTCTAAGCGATATCAAGACATCGTCCGTGAACAAGGGGACTTGACCAGTCACGCGATAAGACTTGCGCTGTCTGACGCTGAATCCATGCAGAGATTCCAGCAGAGTCAGACGGAATTCGCCAACGTCAAGCAGGATGTCATGCACTTCCATGGAGCGATCGAAGCACTCGACCAAGACATCACCAACGCCATAGCGGCTGTGGAGAGGCATGAGAACGCCGGCCTGAGGAAGGTCTGGTCCAGAGAATACGACATGCGAAGCTCCTCCGTCTTTGGGGATAAAGTCACGGAGAAGACCAACGAGCCCGGGTTCTATCGGATCTCGCTGAAGGGCGACAGGCGCGGTCATGCCATGGGCATTGAGAATCTCGGCAATGGACAGTTCAAGTTCATGGACCCGAACAGCGGCGAATTCCACCTGCATGACAAGGCCGCCCTGAGACATGTCGTGACGCAAAACGCGCGGCTGATGGGCTACGCGAACGACGCCTTCTCGTTCGAGATCCAGCACCTCCTCCCCTGACCGGCGACGTCCAACAGCCTCAGCGGCCCTGGCCCGCGCTCCCCGTCTCGCGGCCGGTGGCGCACGCGGGCCGCGGGAGACACCGGGCGCAGTTCTCCCGTACGGGCGTCGTGGGACACACGCCGCTCATGCCGTAATGACAGAGGGCGAAGTCGAAGCGCACCGGCTCCTCGGCGTCGAGCACGCCGTCCTGCACCGCTTCGAGGGGATGGGCTTCGCGGAGATCGCCGAGGCGATGGGGCTGACGGAGTCGGCGGTGAAGGTCCGCGCCCACCGGGGCTACGCGCGGCTGCGCGAGTTGCTGTCCGCCCTCGAACAGGAGGCGAAGGAATGAGCGCCGAGTGCACGCGCGTGCTGGAAGCCCTGGGCCAACCCCTCTCGCCGGAGCTCGCCGCGCATGCGGACGGCTGCGCCGGGTGCCGGGCCCTGCTCGAGGGCTTCGACGCGCTGGAGTCCCTGCCCGTCCCGGGAGCCGCTCGGCCTCCCCCCGACCTGGAGCCCGTGCGGGCCGTCGCCCTGGAAGCGCTGGCGGCACAGCCCAAAGCGACTCCCTGGACGTCCGAGGCCTGGACGCTCGGGGGCCTGTACACGGGCATGATGGCGCTCGTGACGCTCGTCTTCGCGGCGAAGGGCCTCCTGAGCAACACGGCGCCCCTCGGGGTGGTGGTGGGGCTGGCCGTCCTCCTGCTGCTGTCCATGGGGGGCGCGCTCTGGGTGGCGCTGGCACCCGCGCGGCGCCTGGGCTGGCTCGGGGTGGGCACCGGCGCGGTGGGCGTGGCGCTGCTGGTCGTGCTGGGCGGCTCGGGGCTCGCCAACCCCAACAGGGGCTTTGTCGAGGGGTGCGTCTCCTGCGTGCGCACGGGGGCGCTCTTCTCGCTGCTGCCCCTCGTCGCCACCCTGGGCATGCTGCGCCGAATGGCCTTGCACGCCGTCCGGGCGGTGGCCGCGGGACTGGCCGCGGGCGCGGTGGGCTTGCTCCTCCTGCACGTGCACTGCTCCGATGGGAGCCCCGGGCACCTGGCCGTCTCCCATGTGGGGCCCTGGCTCGTGCTGGGCGCGCTCGCCCCCTGGGTGCGAGCCCGTCTGCGCACCACCCGCCACGCCCCCTGAGTCGCCTCTTCTCGGAGGGCTACGTCGGCTCGAGTCAGGGGGCCGCGAATCCGAGGAGCACGCCCGAGGCGATGAGCTCGGCCCGCGTGGCTTCCAGGTCCTCCACCGGGAGGCCGGCCTCCGCGGCGGTCGCGTCGAGTCCCTGCCCCGCGTGAACGGCCTTGATCACGTGCAACTCGAGGGCGCTGGCATTGCCCCGTCGGAAGTTTCCCTCGGGATCGCGCCAGAAGAGGACGAGGCACGCGCGAGGCTCGGGAGCGTCCGCGCGCGCGGAGGGCTCGGCGTCCATCCATTCCACCAGCTCATGGCGGTAGGGCCGCAGGTCCACCGTCGAGGCCAGACAGGGGCGTGGCCCCTCCTGCTCGCGATCCGGAGCGACGAGCACTTCCCACTCCCACCACTCCACGTCCGCCAGCTCTGGCAGCCACTCGGGCAGACCCTTCGCGGGTGCGTAGTGGGTGAGGAACTCCGGAAGGTGGGCACCATTGGCGTTGAGCTCGGCGGCGCGCATGGGGTGGGCGCGGTAATACGCCTCCACGAGCGCGGCCCAGCCCTCCTCTCCCTGGCGATCGCGCACCGCGCGCACGCAGTGCGGGTAGAGCCCCTCGAGCACCTCGAAACGATGGCGTTGGCACATGCGCCCGTAGAGGGCCAGCCGCCGGGCATCCGTGACCCGCGCTTGCTCGGGTACGCCATAGAGGGCCTGGACCGCCTCCCGGTGCGAGGCCTCGCCCTGGAGAAAAGGCGTGATGGCGCCGAAGAACTCGCGCAGCTTCATCGTGCGTCCTCCGGCACGCCAAGCGCCGCGTGGGCATGCGCGCGAGCGCGCTCCAGCTCGTCCAGGACTTCGTCCAGCGGGGGGAGGTCCTGGTCCCATTCCACCAGGGTCGGGATGAGCCGTCCGGCCCGCCGCAGCGTGTAGCGGTACAGATCCCAGACCTCGTCGATGATGGGCCCGATGTGCGTGTCGATGATCAACCCGTCGTCCTGCCGCGTGTGCCCCGCGATGTGCAGCTGACGCACGCGCTCCAGGGGCATGGCATCGATGAAGGCGCGGGGCGCGAAGCCGTGGTTGACGGAGTTCACATAGACGTTGTTGACGTCGAGCAACAACCCACAGCCCGAGCGCTCCACCACGGAGCGCACGAAGGTCGCGTCGTCGAATTCGCCGCCGGGCATGTGCGCATAATAGGAGATGTTCTCCACGAGCAGCGGCGCGTCCACCCGTTGCTGCGCCTCGCGGATGCGGCTCGCGGTGTGCTCGACGGCCTCTTCACTGAAGGGCAGGGGCAGCAAGTCCTGGAAGTGCACTCCGTTGGCCGATGAGTAGCAGAGGTGATCGCTCCACCACGCGAAGTCCGTCTGCTGGCGAAGTGCCTCGAGGGAGTCGAGCAACGGGGCATCGAGTGGATCCGGGCCTCCCAGCGAAAGACTCACGCTGTGGGACACCAGGGGCCAGCGCTCGGCGCACGCGTGGAGGAGTCGGGCGCGCTCGCCTCCAAACCCCACCCAGTTCTCCGGTGTGACTTCCAGCCAGTCGATTCGTCTGTCCGTCGCGAGCAACTCTCGTGCGTAGGCGCGGCGCAGACCGAGACCAATGCCTTGGATGGAGGTGGGCATGAGAGGGGGTTTCCTACACGACGGGGACCGCGGTTGCCCGCGGTCCCTTGGAACCAGAACTACTTCGCGTCCTTGGTGGTGGCCGCGTCACCCTTGCAGGACTTCTCGGAGCCCTTGGTGGCCGCGTCACCCTTGCAGGACTTCTCGGAGCCCTTGGCGGTCGCATCGCCCTTGCAGGAGTGCTCGGAGCCCTTGGCGGCCGCGTCACCCTTGCAGGACTTCTCGCTACCCTTGGTGGTCGCGGCGGGCTTGGCCTTGGGGGCCTCGGCGAGGGCGGGGGAGGCGATGACGAGGGTTCCGAGCACGGCGCCGATCAGCTTCTTGTTCATGGGGATTTCTCCGGGGGTGAAGTGAGTCCCCGTATCTGACGGGCGAGCGGGATTCTCGGTTACAGGCCTCCCTGTTTTTTTTTCGTGGGCGCTCGTGGTGAGCCTGGCCCCAGCACGAGGCCCCCACCAGGCCGCGTGGTGTTGAGGCTCAGCTCCCTCTGGCTCCAAGCGTACCCGGCACGGGAACGGAGAGCCCGCCACGCGACGCCTTCACTTCACAGCCGAGCGAGGCCCCACTGTTCGCGCGACTGACGGCCCTGAGCGCGCCGACCACGCACACGCCCACGCGGAGTAACGTCTACTCGACCTCGTCGTCCCCGCGGAACTCCGCGTCCTCCTCGCCAACGCAGGGATACGAAGACCTGGCGGCGCGCCTGGAAAGACTGCGCTTGCCGCGGACCTCTTCCCAGCCCTCCACGCAACAGCTCTCGCTGAACGATCTCTGGAAGATCAACGATCAAAAACTTGGAATCCGCTCTGACGAGCGAACCACGATCACAGGGAGACACCATGAACGGACGTGGTAAGACGAAGCGAAGCATACGCTTCGGGGACGTGTGAGGCAGCCGCCGAGGAGGCGGAGGGGCTCGGGTTCGAATCCCTCTGCCTTTCCAGCCTGGCGCGCTCCAGTCAGTGCCGGGGCGTCAACCCACCGACGGCCGAGTCGGCGGCTCCGGTCCACTTCAGGCCGAAGAAGCCACCGTCGGCGTCGTAGAGGACGTCGAAGCCGCGCAGGAAGTGGCGGCCCGTGTTGACGAAGGCGCTCTTGCCCTTCGTCGAGGTGATGACCTGTGCGGGCTGCAAGGGATTGGGCGGAGGCGTGTTGCCGACCGTGAAGGTATAGGACGCGATCGGTGCCTCGTTCACCTTCTTCTTCCTACCACCTTCGCGGTGACGGGGACGCCGTGGGCGCCGGTGAAGGTCACCTCCTGGGGAATCCAGTGGCCAACCCAGAGGATCTTGCTGCTCGACAGGAACTCCCAGCCCTTCGGGTACTTCGCCGCCTCCTCGCGCGAGTAGTTCGGGAGGCCGCTCGCCGACAGCACGATGCCGGTGGTCCCCGTGTCCATGATCACCTTGTAGGGCTTGCCGTCGACCGTGAGACGGGGAGACTTTTCGGCTGGTTTCCCTCTCTTCTCCTTCCCTCCTCGTGTGGTGCCCGGCTGAGTCTTTCAACTTCTTTGACACCTCCCGAGACACCTCCCGATCGCACTACCAGGCCCTGCACGCGCGGGACACGCAGGTGCGCGGCGTCATGGCCCGCATCGCCGAGGACGAGACACGCCACGCCGAGCTGTCCTGGGCCATCGATGACTGGGCCCACGAGCGGCTGTCGGACACCGAGCACGCCACCCTGCGGGAAGCGCGGCGCCGGGCCGTGGAGACGCTGCGCGCGGAGCTGACACAGCCGCTGGATGCGGAGCTCATCGCCCAGGCGGGCATGCCCCCGCCCGAGGTCGCCGCGGCCCTCCTGACCTCGCTCGAGCGGGAACTCTGGGCCTGAGCGCTCCGTGTCACGTGGACGGGACGGTTCGCTCGAGCAGCGAGCCGGCCCAGGTGAGGCCACTGCCCACCACCGAGCGCGCCACCGCGTCCCCCAGTTGTGGGTTGTCCCAGTTCTCCGAGAGCACGGTGGGGGCGCCCGAGGCTCCGCAGTTGCCGCGATGGTCCACGTTGTAGAAGTGGCGCGCGTCGGCGACCTCGGTGCGCCGCTGCACCGCTTCCAGCATGCGCAGGTTGGCCTGATGCCCGATGAGGCTCAGGCCTTCCGGGGTGCGTTCCGGGGACGCCGCGAGGTAGTGCGTGCGCAGCGCGGGAAGGTCTCGCTGGTGCGCTTGATGGCGAAGGACTGCACCGCGGAGCCCTGCTGGGCTTGTAACCACGCCCCACGTCATCGCTCTGCCACGGCCCCGTCGATTTTCCGCGAGGCCCCGCGTTTTGACACAGTGCGTAGGGCGGCCCCCATTCGTCCCATGCGTTTCTATTTCAAACACTCCTCCAAGGATATTCTGTTTACACAACTTTACTGGTACCGGTGGAGTCAAGAGGCAGGTGAGATTCATGCATGCCGCTTCGTCGCGAGTCAGAACAGGCGCACGCCCAGACCCAACGAGCGAGCCCCAATCCCCAGCTTCTCGTCTCGAAAGCATGGATTCAGTGGGCCGCCCTGGTCGTTCTCACCGGCTTCTTCGTGCTCGGGTTGCTGGCCTACCGCACCTATGTCGCCGGGCCGCCGATCCCGGCGCGCGTCGTCGCGGAAGAGGGCTCCTTCGTGTTCTCCGGCGAGGAGGTAAAGCAAGGACAGCGCATCTTTCTGCGCACCGGGCTGATGGAGTTCGGCTCGGTCTTCGGCCACGGCGCCTACCTCGGGCCTGACTTCACCGCCGACTATCTCCGCCGCTCCGCGCTCCACGTGACAGAGACGTACGAGCGCCAGGGCGAGCGAAACGTGCCCGCGCGCGTCGTCGCCGACTTCAAGACCAACCGCTACGATCCCGGCTCAGGCACGTTGCGTTACACCGCCGCCCAGGCCCAGGCGTTCGCCGACGCCGAGCGCCACTACGCGGAGTTCTTCGCCCGGCCCGCGACGGAGACTGGGGTCAACCTGAAGGGATTGTCCGGCGCGGCGGACATTCATGCCCTCACCAGCTTCTTCGCCTGGACGGCCTGGGCCGCCTCGGCGGAGCGACCCGGCAAGAGCTATTCATACACCAACAACTGGCCGCCGGAGCCGCGGGTACGCAATCAACCGACCGCCGCCGCGATCGTCTCCAGCATGCTCTCGCTCGCCGCCTTGCTCGGCGGGTCCGGATTGCTCTTCGCTGCCTTCGGGCGCTGGGATTTCCTCGGCTGGCACCGGCGCGATCAAACCGGGTTGATCTTCAAGCGCCCGAGCGAAGTGCAGCTCACGCCCGCCCAGCGCGCCTGCGCCTGGTTCTTCCTGGTCATGGGCCTGCTGTTCCTCGTGCAGGTGCTCGTCGGCGGCGTGTCGCAGCATTATCGCGCTGATCTCTCCAGCTTCTTCGGCGTCGATATATCGGCGCTGCTCCCCTACCACCTCGCGCGCACCTGGCACGTCCAGCTTTCGATCCTCTGGGTCGCGACCTCGTTCCTGGCGGCTGGAATCTTTCTCGCTCCGCTCATCGCCGGTCACGAGCCCCGCAATCAGCACCTGCTCGCCCATGGGCTCCTCGGCGCCCTGGTGCTCGTCGTCGTCGGCAGCCTCGGGGGCGAGCTCAGCGGCATTCATGGATGGACAACGAGCATCTGGTTCGGCAATCAGGGCTTCGAGTACCTCGATCTCGGCCGGTTCTGGCAGGTGCTCCTCTCGCTGGGGCTGTTCGCCTGGGTGGCGATCCTCTTCCGCGGGCTGCGCCACCGCCTGCGCGGCGAGCACAAGGGCAACATGCCCTGGCTCTTCTTCTTCGCCGCCCTGGCGATTCCCGCGTTCTATGCCGTCGGACTTCTGGCGCACCCGAGCGGCCACTTCACCACGACCGATTTCTGGCGCTTCTGGGTGGTGCACCTGTGGGTCGAGGACTTCCTCGAGCTCTTCACGACGATCATGGTCGCCTACTTCTTCGTGCTCCTCGGTGTCGTGGAGGAGCGCACCGCACTGCGCTTGATCTATCTCGACGTCATCCTCTATTCGGCCGGTGGGGTGATCGGCTCCATGCACCACGTGTATTTCTCGGGCGAGCCCGTCGAGCACATGGCGCTCGGCGCCGTCTTCTCCGCGGCGGAGGTCATCCCGCTGACCTTCCTGACGCTGGAAGCGTGGACCTTCTTGCGGATAGGTGAAGGCCAGAAGGCGAGCGCGACCCACCCCTTTCCGCACCGCTGGGCGATGATGTTCCTCGTCGCCGTCGGATTCTGGAACTTCGTGGGCGCCGGGATCTTCGGCTTCCTGATCAACCTGCCCATCGTCTCCTACTACGAGATTGGAACCGCGCTGACGGCCAACCACGGCCACGCCTCCATGATGGGCGTCTACGGGATGCTGGCGGCGGGACTCTCGCTCTTCGGCCTGCGCTACCTGATCCCGGAAGAGCGGTGGTCCGAGCGGGCGGCGAGGCTCTGCTTCTGGTCTCTCAACCTCGGCCTCGGCTGGATGGTGTTCGTCGCGCTGCTACCACTCGGGCTGCTCCAGTTGTTCGAGTCCGTGAATCATGGCTACTACGAAGCCCGGGAGCTCAGCTTCTTGACCCACCCGACGAACCGCTTCCTCGAGTGGCTGCGCCTCCCGGGCGACGCCGTCTTCATCACCTTGGGCGTGTTGCCTTTGCTCTGGCTGTGCTGGCTCGGCGTCAGGTACCGGCGTCCGGGGGCGGTTCTCGCGAGCACCGGCACGGGAACGCTTTTCACCGAATCAAGGCAAGTCGAACCCGAGGTGCGCCCGTGATCATCAACACCGCTCGCCCACCAGCAACCCGGAGCGCTCGCGAAGGGCAAGCCAGGTGGACTCGGTGACCTGGACGCGTCCGGGCACACCATGGGACTCCATGCGGCTGGCCGTGTTCACCGTGTCACCCCACAAGTCGTAGGTGAACTTCTGGGTGCCGAGGATGCCCGCCACCACCGGGCCCACGTGCATGCCCAGCCGTAAGCGCACGGGTTGCTGACCCGTGGACCACCCCTCTCCCTCTGGGAGAGGGGGCATGCGCAACCCGGCTCTATTCCACCTTCGGGAGCAAACCGGCGAGCCAGTCCGTCACCGCGTCCGAGTCTCTGTTGATCAACCCGAAGTGGACTCCGAGCTCCGGATCAGGGGCCGGCGGGACCAGAAGGTACGGCCTGTACGTGACCTTGTCGTCCCCGTTCGTTTCCTTGAGCTGCTCCACGAGGTGGGTGGTGAGAAGCGCGTTCACGCGCGTGTCCGCCAGGGCCTGCGAAATCCGGATCGGCGCCTGGATGGAGAGGTTCGGGTGCATGGCCCTGAACTGCTTGAACAGCGCGTCCCTGCTCGCGCTCTTGTCCGAACGAAGGAGCTGCTTCCCCGTCAACTTCCCCCAGGAGTCATCCGTGCTGCCCAGCCTTATCCGGCCCCGCTCCTCGACATGGTGGTACACCTTGAGGGCCTCCGGGGCCAGCACCTCCTCCATCTTGATGCTCGGATCCCCGGCGAGGGCCCCGGTGATGAACAAGGCGACGAAGGCATTGCCCGCACTGGGTTCCTCCCCCTCGCAGGCGAGCGTGACGAGCGTTCCGATCGCGGAGGCGGGAGCCAGCGCCGCCACGCCGTGCAAGGTGAGCTCCGGTGTCCACTCTGGCGCGTGGTGCGCGCCGAACAGTGCCGCCTGACCTCCCTGCGAGTGGCCGACGATGGCGAACTGATCGGAGAGCTCCGGGTGGAGCTGGCGCGCGGCCCGCACGATGTCGAGGATGCCGCGGGCCTGGGACTTGCCGAGCAGGTAGGGATGAGGGCCCTCGGTGCCGAGGCCCTCGTAGTCTGTCATGACCACGGCCCAACCCCGGTCCAGGAACTTGTTGAGCAGGGGATGCGGGAAGACGTTGAAGCGGTGCGCCTCCCCGTCCACGACGTCACGGGACGGCGCGCAGTGGTCGGCACAGCCCACGGTGCCATGGGCCCAGCTGATGACCGGATAGCCCCCAGCGGGGGCCGCTTTCTTCGGCAGGGCGATGATGCCCGAGACGGCGATGGGCTTACCGTGAACGCTCTCCGAGAGATACACCACGAGCTCGTTGCTCCGGGCGTTGGCGAGGCAGGCCGGGCTGTTGCTGTCGAGATCGCGGTACCAGATCACGTCACCATGCGTGCCCTTCAGCATGGACGCGGGCGGACGATAGGCCTCCATGCCCTCGGGGGCCTTCGGCGGTTTGACTGTGGGGGAAGTGGTCATGATGGGCCTCGAGAAAGAGGGAAAAAAGAGGGAAAGGGGAGGGAGAGCGTGGACCACCGTTGTCAGGGGGTGACGGGCACTTCCCGCTTCAGCACGAAACCCATGTCGGCATCACACACCTCGATGGCCACGGCGAAGAAGCTGATGGTCGCGGGATCCAGGTGGTAATCCCAGTTGGGGTTGTAGGGCTTCTTGCTCTTCACGCTCTTGCCCACGACGTGGTCCTTGAACGTCTCCTTGCCGGAGAGGATGTCCTGGGCCTCCTTGATCTTCGCGGGATCGGTCAACTCGAAGATGAACTCCTGATCCGGCCGCTGCATGAAGGAGAAGAGTTTGCGCTCGGACATGGTGATTCCTTGGATGGGGGTTGTATTGAGATTGAAGCTGGGTGCTACCGGAACAACCGCCTACAAGGAGGCGTCCAGGGACTCGCTCACCTGAGACCTGGACGGCACTCCCTCCTTGCTGGCGACCACTTCTTTCATGGTGGGAGGGAAGGACGAGCCACCGGAGATGGCTCGCTACGGGTTGTGGGACATCGTGATGGGGAAAGCGAGAATCTGGGCGACGACCTGGTTCGGTGCACCCACGGGCGCGAGGTCCACGGGTTGCTGGAGTTGGTAGACGGAGCCCCGCGGCGGAAACACCGTGAGACGATCGTTGATCAGCGTGAACGTCTTCGTGTTCGACAGCACCAGGGGCGGGCCACCGCCAGGTGGCTTCTCGATCGTCACCTGGAGATCCAGGAACGTCGTCTGCCGGAAGGTCGGCGGGAGATGACCGACGAGTTCGAGCAGACTGAGCGGCGTCGTGTCGACATCGGCCAGAGTCAGGGTGACCTTGCCCAGCACGGGGCTGTCGGCCGACTCCTCGAAGCCAAGCACCTTCAGCTTGACGCCGCCGAGACCGCTCCCAAGGTTGGCCTCCACCCGGTATTTGATACCTCCCTTGAAGTCCAGCTTGATGAGCCCGAGGACATTCACCTGGAACGGAACGTCGACCGCATAGCCACTGAGCGGGATTTCCAAACCAATCGGCGGAATCAAACCCATCAACATCTGACACCCCTTTACGAGGGAGATGACTGCGCGAAGACGAGCCAGTCCTATAGGCCACCCCTCCAGGAGAATGCCATTGAGCTTTATGTTGAATTGACAGAGGTGTGGGTTTGTGCCTGTGGGGCTCGGGCAGTGGACGGAAGGGTGCAACGCAAGACGGCGCCCCGGCCCGCGCCGCGGAGCTCGGCCTGGAGCCGGCCTCGATGCTCCTCGAGGATGGAGCGGCTGATGGACAGGCCCATGCCCAGCCCGTCCTGCCTGGTGGTGAAGAAGGGCTCGGAGTCCTCCACCACCAGCTCCACCTGGCCCTCCTTGCGCCAGGTGCTCACTCACACCTGCCGCCGCCTGCCCCCACACCTCTGGCAAGTGAAGACGTCGAAGCCGAACGTCCTGCTCAGCGGTTGCGCCTGGTCCACTCGCGGCGTCCTCTTCTTCTTCGGCTCCTTGCTGGCTGCTGCCTCAGGCGCCACGCTCGCCTCCTCCGCTCCTGCTTGGGGGAGCGGAAATGGCCGCAGTTTCGCGCCTGGAGCGCTTGCGCGCCGCCGAGGGCTCCCGACCGATGAGGCAGTGGAGCGCCTGGACCTGGTGCTCGTGCTCCTCGGCCCGCCGCGCGATCTCCCCCCAGGTAGTTCCTCACATTGGGCTTGTTCAGCTTGCCCGGGTTCCGTGGACAGGTGGGTTATGCGGCCTGCGGCACCTGTGAGGCAGCCTGCTCGAACTCAGCTGGGCTGACGTAGCCAAGCGAGGAGTGGCGTATAGGAGGGATGGGGGCCGTGTGGAGGGGGAGGGCAGGAGCCGAGGGGCCGAGGAGGGCCGCGGACGGGAGCCCCCGGGCTGTGAGCCAGGGCGGTGGGGAGAGCGTGCAGACTCCAGGAGGCACACGCCGGCCCAAGCGGCCCCTCCTCCTGGAAGGACGTAGCAGGGGAACGCGGTGGCCGAACAAAGCGGGTTCCAGAGCCCGGTGAGTTTCCGCCAGAGATTCAAGCGCGCGCTGCATGTCAGTCCGAGCGAGTGGCGCAAGACGTTCGGGAGTTGAGGCGGGCGCGCATCGCCGCCCTGGCCCGGCGCATGCCGCGATGCCTCGCCGGAGGAGTGCGAGGCTCCCTCGGATGGGGGGTGCTTCCGGAGGTGGGGCCGTTCAGAATCCGGCTTCCACTCAGAGGGCGACATCATGAGCAGCTCGAATCGAAAGACCGCCAGCTTCGGGGTTCCTTGGGAAAAGGCGTATGGCTACGTGCAGGCCGTACGCTTGAACAACACCATCTACGTCTCCGGCCAGCTTTCGCACACCCCGCGGGGCGAGCTCGTCGCTCCGGCAGCGCTGGGCGCGGACGGCAAGCCCGCGGACTTCTCGACCATGGAAGCGCAGATGAAGCGCACCTACGAGAATGCCGAGGTGCTGCTGGCCGAACTGGGCGCGACCATGGCGGACGTGGTGGAAGAAACGCTGTTCGTGCTCGACGTTCCATCTGCCTTCGCAGCCAGTTCGAAGGTGCGGCCGCTGGTCTACAAGCAGGCGGTGCCACAGGTTGCCAGCAATCTGATCGGCGTGTCTGCCTTGGCCTTTCCCGAGCAGCTGATCGAGATTGCATTCAGAGCGGAAGTCCAGGGCTGAGCCCGGCCGCGCGCTCGCATCGGCGAGCCACCAGCCCACTCCCTCCACAGGCCTCCCATCCTTCTTATACGCTCAGTACCCCACGTGCAGGCGGCCGGGAGGCAGCGCCGCCTCCAATCGCTTCACCTCCTCCTCGGGGATGCGGTCCAGCCCCAGCTTGAACTGCTTCAGCCGGGCGAGCGGCGCGAGGCCCTCCGGCAGCGCGGACAGTTCTCCCTGGAAGAACCCGGCATGCGTCAGCTTCGGCAGCCGCCCGAGCCCGTCCACCAGCACCTGAACCCGCCCCGGCGTCATCTTGTAGAAGCGCCACCACCAGAGCTTCTTCAGCCGAGGCAGTCGGGTCAGCACCTCGGGGAAACCCTCCAGCGCCATGGCGTCGAGGTACAGCTCCTCCAGCGACTCCAGCTCTCCGAACGCGTCCGGGAGCCGGGAGAGGTTGTTGCAGTACCGCAGGCTCAGCTTCTTGAGCGCGGGGAGCCGGCAGAGCTCCACGGGCAGCGTCTTCAGCGGCAGGCTCTCCAGGCTGAGGCTCTTCAGCGCTTGAAGCTCGCCGATGCGCGGGGAGATTTCCGCGATGCCGTTCGTGTCCAGCGTGAGGCTCTCCAGCCCGGTGAGGGAGAAGAGCTCCTCGGGGATGGCCTTCAGCTTCTTCTGCGCGAGCCCGAGCCGCGTGGCCTTCTCGCCCCGCGCCGCCTTCTCCTTCACGGCGGCGATGGCCTTCTCCACGGGGTCGAGCCGGGCGTCCGCCAGCACGGGCTTCCCCGCGCGCAGCTTCGCGAGCAACCCCTTCCGGTCCAGCGTCGAGTCGATGACGCCGTCCTCGTCCTCGTCTTCCACGGTGAAGGCGCCCGGTAGGAGCGCCTCGTGCGGCTCCAGCGTCTTTCGAGGCCGTCCCGTCGCGGTGAGCTTGCTGCCCACGAGCACGTCCACGTCGAGCGCACCATAGACGTGGACGTGGTGGTGCTCCTCGACGAGGGTGCGTGCCGTCAGCCCGCCGCCGACACAGAAGACGTCGTCCCCAAGCGAGTCGCCGAAGAGGAGTCCCCGAATCCGGGCGTTGCCCGCGATGAAGATGGCGGAGAACGTGGCGACGTTCTCCACCTCCAGGTCTCCCAGCACCACCAGGAGGGTGTGGTCGGCCGCATGGCCGTCCGAGAGCAACCCCTTCACCCGGACGCTGCCGGAGACGACGAGCGGCCGGGGACCGACGACGAGCGAGTCGGCCTCTACACCTCCCTCGTGGAAGAGGACGCCCTGCTCGGTGATGCCCTTCCACCACGAGGCCAGCTTCTCCCGCCACTCGGGCGTCGCCACCGCCTCCACGCGCGGCCACACCTCGCGCGCGGAGGTTTCACGTCCCCAGACCCGCACTGCGTCCTGCTTCGCCGACATGTCCCTGGAACTCCCTTCCGGAAGCCATCAGGCCATGGAGTCGCCGCGAGGGCCAGTCAGCGGACGCGGACGACGTGGCGCATAAGAGGAATGGGAGCAATGTCGAGGGCAGAGGGTGGGCGCGGAGAGGCAGAGGAAGGCCGCGGACGGGAGCCCCCGGGCTGTGCGCCAGGGCGGTGGGGAGAGCGTGCAGCCTCCTGGAGGCACACGCCGGCCCAAGCGGCCCCTCCTCCTGGAAGGCCTACGTCTTTTACAGAAACAACAAACCCAATCAGTGGATGGTCAACATGGCCATGGCCCAGGCCGTGCGAAAAGTGGGCAGCAAGTTTGTTGTTTTGGGCGTGGAGTACGCGGGTGTTTTGCACTCCTCCTACTGCTCAAACCTGGCTGATCCTCTGGAGTTGGAGAGCCGCCTGCAAGAGTTCGGGCAAGGCCATCCTTCGACTCGTAGGAGGCGAAGGGGCGGAACGAGTCCTTTGACACCTTTCTCAGGCGCCGCTCTCAGTAGTATTGCTCGGAGGCGTCGTAGATGGTCTTGGTGGAAGTACCGAGGTTCAACATGATCTCGTTTCCAGCCTTGCCGTCGAGGTCGGCGATCATCTGCACACTCCAGGAGGGGCTCCCGACAGTATAATCCTTCGTGCTGTCGTCCCGGTTTCGGATGATCTTGACCGACGAGAGGTTGTTGATGACCACCTCGGCACCAGGCTTCCCGTCCGTATCGATGATGCCAAGGGGTGCCCAACTGCCGCTCGAGATGGCGTAGTCGCGAGAGTAGGCGGTCCGATCGTTGATGATCTTGACCGACGAGAGGTTGTTGATGACCACCTCGGCACCAGGCTTCCCGTCCGTATCGATGATGCCAAGGGGTGCCCAATTGACGCTCGAGATGGCGTAATCGCGAGAGGAGGCGGTCCGATCGCTGATGATCTTGACGGCACGCACGTTGTTGACAATGATATCGATGCCGCCATCCCCATCCGTGTCCGCGAAACCGATGGGCGCCCACGAGACATTCGAGATGGCATAGTCACTAACCGTGTCCGTCTTGAGCTTGATGATCCTCACGGCGGGCCCGGTGTTGACTGCGATATCCGTCGCACCATCACCGTTCAGATCATGGTATCCGAGCGGTACCCATGACCCCGAGGAGATGAAGTAGTCACGGACCCAGCCCGTGCGATGGGTGATGAGCTTGATGCTGGAACCGACGTTGAGCGCCAACTCCAAGCCCGCCGTTCCATCCATGTCCGCCACGGTCAACAGCGTCCAAGCGGCGTTCGTGATAGCGTAGCTGCGCGTGGCGCCATTCGATTGTCTGACCTCGATCGAGCTCAGGTTGTTGTACACTGACTCCGCGACACCATCCCCCGTCAGGTCCCACGCCCCCATGAACGTTCCGGCCGCCTGGGCCTCACCAGCCCCCATGGTGAAACTCAAGAGGGCCGCGAAGAAGATACTCCCATTCAGGGTAGATGAATTTCTCATGAACTTGGACACAGCCTTTCAGGATTCAGCCCTGCTCCTTGCAAGGCGGGTCGGATTCTACGGACCTGTCTGACATGTTTGGCGGGAGCAAGGGGGCCGCCGCGATAGGTCACCCCCAGTTGCGGCCCATGAGCCGGTTCGTGAGGCCGAGCATCGCCGCGGCAACGGGCAGTCGTTCGGCTTCGTCGCAGTCCAGCCGGACAAGGTGGCCGGACAAGGTGTCAGACGACTCGTAGGAGACGACTCGTAGGAGTTCCGGCAAGAGGCGGCAGGGTTGGAGGCAGCACACGGGGAACCCATCGGAAGTCCTGCCCGACCCCAAAGAAAACGGCTGCGGAGATCGCCCCGCGCGGCCGTCGTCTCCATCCCGGGTCCCGATCAGACCAGGGCGCGCTCGTAGAGCGCCAGCAACTCGGCCCAGGCCTTCTCGGCCGCGGCCTCGTTGTAGATGCCGCTGGCCATGTCCTTCACGCACCAGCCGTGCTGGGCGCCGTTGTAGACCTCGATCTTGTTTTTCACTTTGGCGGCGTCGAACGCCTCCTTGAGCGTGACCTTGGCCCGCGGGTCGCGCTCGTCGTCGTTGGCGGCGACGGCGATCAGCATCTCGGCCTTGATCTTCGGGGCCAACAGGTGGGGGCTGTCCGGCGCCTGGGTGACCAGGCCGCCGCCGTGGAACGAGGCGCCCGCGCCCACCCGCTCCGACAGCGAGGCGGTGCGGATGGTCAGCGGCCCGCCCATGCAGTAGCCCTGCACCCCGATCTTGGCGCGCTTGTTCACCTGCGGCTGCTGGTCCAGCCAGGCCAGGAAGGCGCCGCCGTCGGTGAAGGCGGTGTCCTGGTTCAGCGTGCCCACGACCTTCATGATCTCCTCGCGGTCGGTGGGGACGGCGAAGTCCATCGGCCGCGAGAACACCGGCGCCTTGCGGGTGCGGTAGAAGGGGTTGGGCACAAGAACGGCGTAGCCCTCGGCCGCCAGCCGCTGGCCCATGTCGCGCATGGCGGAGCGCAGGCCGAAGGCGTCCGGCCACAGCAGCACGCCCGGCCACGGACCGTTGCCCGACGGGTGGTAGAAGGCGGCGTCGGCCGTGCCGGCAGGGGTCTTGAGCTCGACGTCGTGCTCGACCACGGCCACGCCGCCCGCGGAGGTTGCCGCGAACTCGCGCCGCGACACGCCCTCGTCGCCGGCCCGGTTGGAATAGTCGTCCATGGTTCTTCCTCCTAGGAGCTTCGTTGAGGCCGCCAATATTGGCATGACGGGGTCCGGCGAGCAGTTACGACGCAGTTGTGCGAGCAGGTCCCCCTTCACTGCCTGCCCGTCCCTGACGCAGTAGTGTTAGACGCTTTGATGCGATGGATTTTGGCTCCCTGGGCCACCGCCTGGGCACGGCCGAGGTGGGGAGCGCGCCGGTGGCGCACAAGTCCGTGGCCGAGGCCTCCGTGGTGGGCCGTCCCTCGCTGCGCAGCGACGAGGAGTAGCCCCGGGTCTGGCGAGCGCCCCGGCGGTGTCCGGGGCGCTCCGAGGGCATCATCGAGGCTATAACGCCCGCATGATCTGTTTGATGAAGGCGCACTCCATGGGGAGAACCTGCTGGAGCGTCAATCCCTCGGCGTGCTCCAGCGCCGCGCGGAAGTTCCCAAACAGATGGGACGTGTACTGGCCGGACGTGGCACTCATCAACGTATAGACCGCGTAGAGTTCCGCGCGCCGGTCAGGGGAGGGGAGCCTGGAGAATCTCTCGGAGAAGACCGAGCACACCGTGTTGTGCATGTCCCTTTGTCTTTTCTCGTCCAGGGGACCGGGCTCCTGCGCTGCTTGTTTGAGCCGCCTCAGGACCTTCTTCAGGGGCTTGTCGGTGAGGAGGTATTCAATCCGGCAACAGCAGGCGAGGCCCAGGAGGAGATGCGCTCGCGGACCAAAGCGGTCGCCGAGCCGGCTGAGCATCTCATCGGGACTGCTTGCTTCCTGCCAGTCGTCCGGGAGCATCCGCCCATCCTATCGCGCGGGGCGGGCCGCTGACGGATGGTGCTCAGAAGTACTGCGCGCGCATGTCCTCGAGCAGGCCCGGCTGCTCCGGCTTCCAGCCGAGAAGCTCACGTGTCGCCTGGCTCGAGGCCCGATTGTCGAGCCCGACGACCATCGACATCCATCCGAAGTGGGCACCTGCCTTCGCGGTCGGCACGCTCTTCGTCGGCACTCCGGTGCCTTGGGCGATGGCCTCCGCGACCGTGCGCATCGAGATGCCTTCCTCCGCGGTGCCGTGCAACACGGTTCCCGGCGGTACGCTCTCGACAGCGAGCCGGTACAAGCGCGCCGCGCCGATGAACGCCTTGTTCGTGCCCTCCATCGCTCCCCACGTTCCTGCGCGACCGTCGCGAGCGAGTCCATCCCACGAGCACCACGCGCCGACGCACTCCCGGGTTGCGCCGCGAGGAGGTCGCCGCCCGCGCTGGCGTGAGCGTCACCTGGTACACGTGGCTCGAGCAGGGCCGCGGCGGTGTGCCCTCGGACGACGTGCTCGAGCGCCTCGCCCGTGCCCTCGAGCTCGACGACACGAATCGCGAGATGCTGTTCCTGCTCGCACAGGACCGTCCACCGCCGCGCAAGCCCGCGCCGCCCGCCGAGGTCACGCCGTCACTCCGGTTCGTCCTCGACAACCTCTCCGTCCCCGCGTTCGTGAAGACACCGACGTTCCAGATCGTCGCGTGGAATCGCGCGTCGGTCGCGGTGCTCGGCGATGACGCGACGGTCCCGGAGCGCGACCGCAACCTGCTGCGCCGGGTCTTCCAACCGGGCTCGGAACACAAGGTGCACCAGGTCGAGGACGTTCGCCGGACCTGTCTCGCGTCGTTTCGTGTGGACATCGCACGGGCTGGCCCCTCCGCCGAGGCGACGGCGCTGATCGACGAGTTGATGGCGACGGGCCCCGACTTTCGCCGCCTGTGGAACGAAGGGGACCTCCAGTCGCACAGCGGGTTCCAGAAGTGGCTCGTCCGTCCCGAGGTCGGCGAGATCGTGCTCGACGAGACACCGGCCCGCGGAGCCCTGGAGCTGCCCGTTGGCCAGCAGCGTCCACTTCTGTCGCGGCACGTCCGCACAGTCGCCGAGTTGCACGGACGTCGCGCTGGCGCGGTTGCCCTCCGGGACGTCCAGACACCGGCCCGAGGCGTATCCCAACTCGGGCTCGTCATCGGGCCGCAGCCGCGTGTTCCGGAGCTGCCCCCGTCCGAGTCCCAGCGGCGCTTCCTCCAGGTCTTCCGCCAGTTTCTCGGCGTGTTCGCCACGCCCGAGCACCCCCTCGTCCTGTTCCTGGATGATCTGCAGTGGGCGGATCCCGCGAGCCTGCGGCTGCTGCTCGAGTTGTTCATCCATCCCCAGCCCTCGTCGATGCTGCTCATTGGCACCTATCGGGACAACGAGGTTGGCCTCGCGCATCCCCTGACGCAGGTGTTGGAGGAGCTGCGCGTGGCGGGCGCGCGGATGACGTCGCCGCTCCTCGAGCCGCTGGGCGTCGGGGATGTCCACCAACTCCTCTTCGATGCGCTGCCGGGCGTGAACCGGGACGCCCTTCCTCCGCTCGCCGCGCTGGCTCACGAGAAGACGGGAGGCAACCCCTTCTTCCTGCTGCGCTTCCTGTTGGCGCTCCACCAGGATGGCCTTCTGTCGCGCACCCCCCTGGGCACCTGGCATTGGGACGTGGAGGCGGTCCGGGCCCGGGGCTACTCGGACAACGTCGTCGATTTCATGGTGGGCAAGTTGCGCGAGCTGGCCACGTCGACCCAGCATCTGCTCGCGCTGGCCGCGTGCGTGGGCACCTCCTTCTCGCTCGAGTTGCTCGGCCTCGTGTCCCGGATGGACCTCGACGCGGTCCGGGAAGGGCTCGAGCCGGCCTTGAGAGAGGGCCTGGTGACGAGCACGGGGGAGCTACCCCATCGCTTCCTCCATGACCGCATCCAGCAGGCGGCCTACGCCCTCATGTCCAAGCAGGAGCGGGAGACCATCCATCTGAAGATTGGCCGCCTGCTGTCGGGGGACCTTCCTCCCGAGTCGCTCGGGGAGCGGCTCTTCGACGTGGTGGGCCAGTTCAATGCCGGACTCGAGCTGCTGCGCGAGCCCGAGGAGCGCCAGCGCGTCGCGCGGCTGAACGCCGAGGCGGGCCGCAAGGCGCAGGCGTCGAGCGCGCACGCCTCGGCCATCACCTACTTCGCCACCGCCATCGCGCTGCTGCCGGGCGACCCCTGGGAGACGGCGCCCGCGCTGACCTTCGAGTTGAGTCTGGCCCAGGCCAGCAGCGAGCTCATGCGCAACCATGTCGACGCGGCCCGCCAGAGGGTGGACGAGCTGTGCGACCGGGCCCGGACGAAGGCGCAGTGGGCCGCCGTCTACGACTTGAAGAGCGTGCTGCTCACCTTGTCGGGCGACACCGCCGGCTCCTGCGCGTGCCTGCTGGAGTGCCTGGCGCGGATGGGCATGCCCCTGCCCGCCCATCCCACCTGGGAGGAGGCCGTGGCGGCCCATGAGCAGGTCTGGGCGCTGTTGGATGGCCGCCCCGTCGCGAGCCTCATCGACCTGCCGCTCATGACGGACGAGGACATGCGGGCGGTGATGAAGGTGCTCGCCGCCCTGACCGAGCCCTCGTTCTTCGTCGACGCCAACCTCACCATCCTCCACCTCAGCCGGATGGTGACACTCAGCCTCCAGTACGGCACCACCCTGGAAAGCGCGCATGGGTATGCCATGTACGGCATGGGGTTGGGGCTCTACTTCCACAGCTACGTGGATGGCCATGCCTTCTCGAGGCTGGGGCTGGATGTGCTCGATCGCCATGGTTATGGCTCCAAGCGGGCCACCGTCCTCTTCTGCCTGGAGCACAGCAGTTGCTGGATCGAGCCCTACACCCGGGGCCTGGAGATCATCCGCGAGACCTTCCATCAGGCCGTCCAGGACTTCAATCCCAGCATGGCGTGCTTCTGCGGCAACCACATCATGGCCTTGCGCCTGGCGTTGGGGCACGACCTGGAGGCCGTCCAGCAGGAGAATCTCACGCACGTGGACTTCGCCCGCGAGGCGAACTTTCCGGACATGCTCGACACGGAGCAGCTCACCGGGCGCTTCGTGCAGCAGTTGCGCGGGCTCACCCCCTCGTTCGGGACCCTGGATGACGAGGGACTCCGGGAAGAGGACTTCGAGGCCCGGCTGACCCCCAACCGCATCAGCTCGCTGCGCTTCCTCTACTGGTCGCTCAAAATGCAGGCGCGCTTCATGGGAGGCGCCTACGAGGAGGCGCGCGAGGCGGGCGAGCAGGCCCAGGCCCTCTACTGGGCCGCGGCCAGCCCCGTCTACCGCAAGGACTTCCAGGTGATGCGTGCCCTGACCCTGGCGGCGTGTGTCCCTGGCGCGGCGCCCGAGCTGCGCCCCTCGCTGCTCGAGGCGCTCCGCCAACACCTTGGTTACATCGAGACGTGGGCCCGTATCTGTCCCGACGACATACGCGCCTTCGAGCGGATGGTCTCCGCGGAGCTGGCCCGCGTCACGGGACGGTTGGACGAGGCCCTCCATGCCTATGAGGCCGCGATCCAGTCCGCGCGCCAATATGGCCACCTGCATCACCTCGCGCTGGCCTGTGAGCTGGCGGCGAACTACTGGCGGGCCCGCGAGGTTCCCACCATCGCGGACGCCTATGAGGACAAGGCGCACGACGCCTATTGCCGCTGGGGTGCCCTGGGCAAGGCGCGTCACCTGGCACGGCACTCTCGTCCGGACGCCCAGCCCTCGGCGGAGGAGAGCGTCACCGATACGACGTCGGTGCGGATCGACGCGCTCACGCTGGTGAAGGCCCAGCAGGCCATCTCCCGGGAGATCGTCCTCGAGCAGCTGGCCAGCACCCTGCTGCACGTGGCGATCGAGAACGCGGGGGCCCAGCATGGCGCCCTGCTGATGCCGGAAGGCGAGGGGCTCTCCGTCATGGCGCTCGACCTGGGCGGGGCCCAGGGGGAGGTGCCTCCCGACGCGAACACGCGACTGCCCTGGTCCCTGCTCGCCTATGTCCGGCGCACCCAGGAGCACGTGCTCATCCGGGATGCCTCCGCGCCTCATCCCTTCTCCTCGGATCCCTGGTTCGAGCAGCTCATCGCCCGCTCCGTGCTCTGCCTGCCCCTGGTGCGTCAGGGAGAGCTGCGCGGCGTGCTCTACCTGGAGAACAACCTCGCCACGGATGCCTTCACCCCGCTCCGGCTCTCGCTGCTGGAGCACCTGGCCTCCCAGGCCACCATCTCCATCGAGAACGCGCGGTTGTACGCGAACCTCCAACGCGCCGAGAGCGCCCTGCGCGTCGCCAATGACGGCCTGGAGAAGCGCGTGGAGGAGCGCACGCGGGAGCTGCGGCGGGCCCAGGCCGTGCTGGTGGAGACGGCGCGCTCGGCGGGCATGGCGGAAGTGGCCACCAACGTGCTCCACAACGTGGGCAACGTGCTCACCAGCACCGTCATCAACATGGACATGATGCGGCAGAGCTTGCACCTCTCGCGCATGGGACGGCTCAAGCAGGTGACGACCCTGCTCGGCGAGCACCGCGAGGATCTGGTCGGCTTCCTCACCGGCTCCCCGCGGGGCCAGCAGCTCACCGATTATCTCTTCGTGCTCGCGGATGAACTGGTGCGCGAGCAGTCCTCGCTCAAGGACTGCGTGGGTACACTGGCCATGCACATCGAGCACATCCGCGCCATCGTGCAGATCCAGCAGGTCCATGGGACCTGCACGCTCGTCGTCGAGGACTGCGACCTGCGCCAGCTCGTGGAGGACGCCTTGAGTCTTCAGATGTCGGCCCTCACGCGTCACGGCATCCAGGTCTCCCAGCGGTTGGACTCCCCACCCATCGTGAAGGTGGACAGGCACAAGGTGCTGCAGATCCTCGTCAACCTCATCAGCAACGCGAAGACCGCGATGCGCGGGCTCCCCGAGGACCAGGCCCACCTCCAGGTGCGGTTGATCTCCGAGGCGGACAGCGTGCGCATCCAGGTGGAGGACAACGGCGTGGGCATCGCGCCGGAGAACCGCGAGCGGCTGTTCTGCCAGGGCTTCTCCGGCTTCGAGGGAGGACACGGCCTGGGTTTGCACTCGAGCGCCCTGGCGGCGGAGCTGCTCGGAGGCTCGCTCTCCCTGGAGAGCGATGGGCCCGGCAAGGGAGCCACGGCCACACTGGTGCTTCCCCTCACGCCCGCTCCAGCCTGAGCGGGGGGGGCGCGCCAGCGAGCCGCTCAGGTGTCGAAAGAAGGGCGTCCCGTCAACGGGACCAAGGGAGCGCAAGCGGACGTCCACGGCCTGCTGCTTTTCGAATTGGCCGCTCGCATCCTTCATCTCGTCGCAGTAGTCGCCCAGCTTCTCCACCAGCTTGGGAGCGGGCTTCGCGACCTTCTTCGCACGGCTGGCTTCGGTGGCTGCCTCCAGCGCCTCGGCGATTAAGGGCACCAGTTCCAGGAGACGCGAATTCAACTGGGGTTTCCTGACGCGAGCTGGCAAAAGCGACCCGTCATGCACCCGGCGCGAACGAGCCGTTCGCGGGCGTCATCGTGGCTCGCGCGCGCTTCAATCGAAGACCTCGTTGCAGTGTGCGACTGGTTTGTGGTGTTGGTGAAGGTATTCGTGAATTTGAATCTTCTTCAAGGTATTCGTGAATTTGAATTTTCTTCACGGTGGGTATGACGGGCGGACTATACGTGCGGGGTGGGCGGGGAGGGGAGGGGGGCTGCCGAGAAAACAAACCTGGGGAGATTACCTTGCAGAGCCTCTTGTTACCAAGGCCGTGGAATCAATGTCTGGCTTCATCCGTCGTACTCATGGGGTTCCTATGTCTCTCCCTCGTTGGGTGTGTCAATCCTGACATCGAGCACCCGGGCGAGGAACCTCCTCAAGAGAACCCCGCGCCCGAGCACCCTTCCGCGCCCGCGGGTACCAGCCTGCTACTTCAGGTCGTCGATGACTCGGGCAACCCGGTCGCGGGAGCCGCCGTCTCCTCCCAGGGTGCTGTCTTTTCCGTCGACAGCTCCGGCCATCTGCTCCTGGAGCAACTCCCGCCCGGGCGCCTGCTGGCCCGCGTGGACGCGCTCGGTTTCACTTCGGCCACCGCGGTGGTGGAGTTGCAAGAAGGGGCTCACGCTGGAGCCCGGGTGAAGCTGCTCCCACTGCCCAACCCCATACCCTTCCAGGCCGAGCAGGGTGGCACCATCCAGACGCCGCGGGTGCGTGTCACCATTCCCCCCGACGCGGTCGTGGATGCACTGGGTCAGCCCGTCACGGGCACCGTCAATGTCACCATCGTTCCGCTGGATCCGACGACCCAACTGGCGGCCATGCCGGGGCCCTTGGAGGCCACCCGTGTGGCGGATGGCGCGACGGTGCAACTGGAGAGCTTCTTCATGGCGGAGGTGAGCCTGTGGAGCAACGGAGCTCCCGTGCAACTGGCGTCGGGGAAATCGGCCACCCTGGAGTTCGTCCTCCCGGAGGCCCTGGCCAGCCAGTTCCACGCGGGGGACAGCGTACCGGCGTGGTGGTTCGACCTGGACGAGGGCCAGTGGCGCGAGGAAGGGGAGGGGCGCATTCAACCCTCCTCGACGCAGCCAGACAGGCTGGCCTGGGTTGCCCAGGTGAAGCACTTCACCTGGTGGAACTGTGATGCGCCATGGACGGACAAGAGCTGTGTGAACGTGCTCGTGGTGGATGGGAAAGGAACGCCCGTCGAGGGTGTGATGGTGAACGCCCAGGGGACCAGCTACTCGGGAGCGAGCGGGCCCGTGTCCACCGGTGCCGGTGGCCGGGCGTGCATCGAGATCAAGCGAGGTCACACGGCCAACGTCTTCGCGGGACTGGCCGGTGAGCCCGCCGCGGGCATGGCGACGGTGACGGGGACGGCGGATGCGGCCGTGTGTGGCAGCGGCCCCTGCACCGAGGTCCAGCTCACCCTGGGGGACTTCATCTGCACGCCGGGCGCCTACGAGGCATGCGCGTACCCGGGGCCCGCGGGAACAGAGGGAAAGGGATCGTGCCGGGCTGGCCGCCGGCAGTGCAACGTCATCGGGACGGAGTGGAGCGCCTGTCAGGGGGAAGTGCTGCCAGCGGCCGAGAGCTGCCGGACTCCCTTCGATGACGACTGCGATGGCGTGGTGAACGAGGACTGCAGCTGTTCCGATCAGGAGGGCTCACCCTGCTATGGCGGCGCCATCGAGACTCAAGGGGTGGGTCTCTGCCATGGCGGGACGGTGGCGTGCGACATGTTCGGCCGCGTCGTCTGTCAGGGGCAACGGCTTCCCGTGCCGGAGACCTGCTCGACGTTCGAGGACGACAACTGCAATGGCGTGAACGAAGGATGCGAGCCCGTGTCCCAGTGGTTCTGGGCCGTGGACGCCAATGGCCTGAGCTGCACGTCCTCCACGTGGATGCGGGGCATGGATGTGGACGGCGAAGGGAACACGCTGATCCTGAGCGCATTCAGTGGCACTACCACCATCGGCGGCGAGGTCTTCACGGGAGACGAGGACGATCTGCTCCTGGTGAAGGTGGATGCCAGGGGTCAACCCGTCTGGGCCAAACTCCTCGATATCTACAGCAGCTCCTTCTATTCCACGGCGAAGGAGAGCATCACCGTGGACGCGATGGGGGGCGTGGTGGTGTCGGGGTCGTTCGTTGGTCCCCTGCGCATCGATGGTGTCTCGCTGCTCAGCCAAGGCTCCCCGCACGTTTTCGTGGCCAGGTTCGCTCCCAATGGCCGCTTGCTGTGGGCCCAGCAATTCCCCGCGGAGGGGGACGGGCTCGGCGGTGGGGCCGTGGCCACGGACGCGGCAGGCAATGTCCTCCTCCTGGCGAGGTACGGGTACGATGCCATCTACGTGGCGAAGCTCGACGCGGGCACGGGGGCGCCCCTCTGGAGCCGGAGCATCCGGAACCTCGGCACGTTGTACTATGCCATCTCCCTCGACGCGGATGAGGCGGGCAATGTCCTGCTGGTGGTGAACGTTTACCCGAGTGCTCTCGTCATGAAGCTCGAGGGTTCCACGGGCAAGGAACTCTGGGCCCGGAGCGCAGGCCTGATAGGTGGGGAAGGAGGAAGCCCTCCGTACCTGAAGGTGGCGGGAGCAGGGTCGGTGTTGGTGCTGATGAATAACGGGAGTGGAGAGGCAATACTTTCCAAGCTCTCCGCGGATGGCGATGAGCTCTGGAGCCACATCATCACAGACGAGGGTGTGGATGGCTTGGGGGTCGACGCCGCGGGCAACGCACTGGTTACCGGGACATTCAGTGGCAGTGTCGACCTGGGCGGTGGGATCCGTCAGTCCAGAGGCCAGGGTGTGTTCGTGGCCTGGTACGATCCACAGGGAAGGTATCTGAAGGACTACGTCCTCCCGGCGCTCAGTGCGGTGGACGGAGCAGTGCTTGGAAACTATTGGAGAGCCGAACCAAGTGTCGACCCCGAGGGAAACCTGCTGCTGGGGGGCTCATTCGCTGACACCGTGGACTTCGGGATGGGGCGGGTGAGCACGTGCTCCTCCTCCTCCTTCGTGCTGAAGATGGATCCCACCCCCTCTACTCCCAGCCACTTCAATCCCGTCATCACCCGGGCCTCCAGCTCCTCGGAGACGGCCACCCCCGGCCAGGTGCTCACCTTCGAGGTGGATGCCTTGGACCCCGAGGGCTCCGCGCTCGGCTTCTCCTGGACCGCCACCACGGGCTCGCCTGGCGCACCGGCCACCGGTGCATCCACCAGCCGCATTACCTGGACGGCTCCCTCCTGTATCACCGCGGGCAGTACCGCGACCCTCACCGCCACGGTCACCAACGCCTTCAACCAGAAGTCGGTGAGGCGCTTCCTGGTCAAGGGGCTGCCGTCCTGTGAGTGGGCCTCGACGGGCTCCATGGCCGGGCTTCGCGGAAGCCACACGGCGACGCTGCTGCTCGACGGCAAGGTGCTCGTCGCCGGGGGGGAGGAGAGCTACTCGAGCCTCGCGACGGCGGAGGTATACGATCCGGCAATGGGCACCTGGAGCGCTACCGGCTCCATGGCTGTGTCTCGCTCTGGCCACACGGCGACGCTGCTGCCCGGCGGCAAGGTGCTCGTCGCCGGGGGGGAGGGGCACCGGACGGCGGAGGTGTACGACCCGGCCGTGGGCTCCTGGCGTGCCACGGGTTCCATGGCCTCGTCTCGCTATCACCACACGGCGACGCTGCTGCCCGACGGCAAGGTACTCGTTACGGGGGGGTTCAGTGGCGGCAGTACCTTCGCGATGGCGGAGGTATACGACCCGGTCACCGGCACCTGGAGCGCTGCCGGTTCCATGGTCTCGCTCCGTGCTGGCCACACGGCGACGCTGCTGTCCGACGGCAAGGTGCTCGTCTCGGGGGGACGTGCTTCCGGTGGCGGTGACCTCGCGACGGCGGAGATATACGACCCGGCCGTGGGCTCCTGGCGTACCACGGGTTCCATGGCCTCGCCTCGCTATCGCCACACGGCGACGCTGCTGCCCGACGGCAAGGTGCTCGTCTCGGGATGCGGCAGCGCGAGTTGCCTCGTGTTGGCGGAGGTGTACGATCCGGTCACGGCTACCTGGCGCGCTACGGGCTCCATGCTCTCGCCTCATGAGGGCCACGCGGCGACGTTGCTCCCTGACGGTAGAGTGCTCATCTCGGGGGGAAACAGAGGCGACACACCGGTGGCGGAGGTGTACGACCCGGCCCTGGACACCTGGAGCGATGCTGGCTCCATGGTTTGGGATCGCGAAGACCACACGGCGACGCTGCTGCCCGACGGCAAGGTGCTCGTTTCGGGGGGAATGAGAGCGATGTCGGCGGAGCTGTACACGCCCTGAGCCTCGTGGTCAGTGGGTGTCGATGACAGGCACTCGGTGGGGCCAGCTGCACGGCCCCACCGCTGCGTATAGGCGGAATGGGGGCGATGTGGAGGGAGAGGGCTGGAGCCGCCGACGCCCTCTCCCATCACATCAGGCAGCGCGACCAGTCCCTTCACTCAGTGCCTGCGCCATCCGACGGGCGGAGGACTACCAGGTGACCGGCAATTCGTGGGCGCCGATCAGGTTCTCGTCCTTCTTGAAGCGAATCTGCTCCAGGGGTGCAGCCAGTCGCAGGTTCGGGATGCGCCGGAACAGGGTGTGGAATGTCACCTCGAGCTCGACGATGGCGAGCGTGCGACCCGTGCAGAGGTGGATGCCGTGGCCAAAGGCGAAATTGCGATAGGGCTCGCGGTGGACGTCCAGGCGGTCCGGCTCCGGGAAGACTGTCTCATCGCGGTTGGCCGAATCCGGTTGGGCGAGGACGCCTTCTCCGGCGCGGATGAGCTGGCCACCGATGGTGACATCTTCCGTGGCGGCGCGTTGCCGCCCCATATGAGAGACGGTGACGTAGCGCAGCAGTTCCTGGACGGCGGCGGAGAGTGCGTCTGGCGTCTCCAGGGCGCGGAACCTGTCGAGCTGGTCCGGGTGGAGCAGCAGGGCCAGCACGCCCATTCCCACCATGTACCCGGACGGTCCGTGCCCGGCGTAGAACAGCGCGTGGAACATCGCGGTGGCGTCCGGCACGCTCAGCCTTCCCGGCTGCACGTGCTCGGCCACGACGCGACCCACGAGCGTGTCGGTGGGCTCGCGCAGGTTCTCCTCCACCAGCCGTCGGAAGTAGGTATCCAGCTCGTCCAGGGCCTTCTCGGCCACCTCGCGCGACGAGGCGCGCGAGCCAATCGTGCGGCTGAGGACGTGCAGGCGGTCGGCGTCCTCTCGGGACACGCCGAGCAGATCGCAGATGACACGCATGGACACGGGAAGCGCGAAGGCGGAGATCAGGTCGGCCGGCCGGGGCCCGGCCAGCATCGCGTCGAGGACCTCGTCGACGGTCTGCTGGATTCTCGGGCGCAGGGCCTCCATCCGTCGTGGCGCGAACTCGGGTACGAGCATGGCCCGCTGCGCCCGGTACTCCGCCTCGGGAAGAAACGGGAAAGGGAGGGGCCGACTCTGGCGGGCCGCGGAGGCGGGCGACGTGTGAGGAAACCCAGGCAGCGAGGAGTCCAGGCTCAGCCTCGGGTCACCCAGCGCCGCGAGGACGTCCTCGTAGCGGGTGATGAGCCACGGCGTGTTGCCGTCCCACGTGCGAACGGGGCACACCGGAGCCTCCTTCCTCAGTCGCTTGTACTCGGGGGGCGGGTCCAGGGGATGCTGCCAGTCTTTGGGCAATGGATAGGAATCGGTCATCGTGATGCTCCAGTTCGCTCGAGCCGAGCGGCGGCTCCCGCCGCGGTGGGGTTCTGGTACAGCTCTCGCAACCCGAGGTCGCGCCCCAGCTCGGTACGGACTCGGGCCGCGACGTCGATGAGTTGTAGGGAATGGCCGCCGAGGCGGAAGAAGTCGTCGTGGGGGGCGACCGCTGTGACCCCCAGCACGTCGGCGAAGATGCGGGTGAGGCGCTGTTCGGTCGTGGTGTGCGCCGGCCGCAGGCTCGACAGAGGCACCTCCGGAGCCGCGGCGCGCAGCACCTCCTCGTACGAGGTCAGCAGGTCGTCGATGAAGGAAGCGTCGAACAGGCTCTCGTCGAACTCGGCCCAGACGGTGCACGTGCCGTCGCCGCGGTCCTCGACGCGAAGGGTGAGCTCGAACTTCGCCGTGGGGAGATCCCACCGTGGCTCGGTGACCGTGCAGCCATGCAATCCCAGCACGCCGGCCGTACCGGTCGGATGGTAGGCGAAGTTGACCTGGACGACGGGCGACCGCGTCGGATCTCTCGGGGGTGCGAGGTCGGCGACGAGCTGCTCGAAGGGCAGGTCCTTGTGGGCGTACGCGGCGGCCGTGGCCTCGGATACCCGCGCGAGCAGCTCGCGGAAGGTCGGGTTGCCGCGCAGGTCGACCTGCAACACCACGGTGTTGACGAAGAAGCCGAGCACTCGCTCGACCTCGGGCAGGTCCCGGTTGGCCACGGCCAGGCCCAGCAACACCTGTTGCCGGCCCGAGTGGTGCCCGAGGACGACGCCGCAGGCGGCGGACAGCACCGTGAACACCGTCTGCCGCTCGGCGCTCGCGAAGGCATGTACCGCCGAGGTGAGCTCGGCGGAGAGAACCCGGTGCATGCGCCGTCCTCGTCCCAGCGCGGGGCGGGGCGAGACCAGGTCGAGCACGAGGGGAATCCCGGACAGTCGTTGCCGCCACCAACGCGACAACTCCGCGCGCCGCGCTTCGGTGAGTTGCTCGCGCTGCCAGGCCGCCCAGTCCACGTACTGCACGGGAAGCTCGGGAAGCGTCGTGGGCGCTCCGGTGACGGCCGCCTGATAGGCGATGGCCAGTTCCTCGAAGAAGACCTGCTGCGACCAGCCATCGGCCACCAGCAGGTGAACGAAGAACACGAGGAGGTGCGTCTCCGGCTCCACCCTGTGCACGGCGAGCCGCAGCAGCGGCCCGTGCTCGAGGTCGAACGGCTGGGACACCAGGGCTTCGGCGTGACGCAGCGCTTCGGCTTCGGTCGCCACGTCCACCACCCGCATGTCCCCCCGGGCCTGCTTCAACACGTGCTGGTGCGTCCCGAGTGGGAAGACGGTCCGCAACGGCTCGTGCCGGGCCACCAGCGCCTCCAGGGCCGTACGCAGGTCCTCGGTGTCCAGCGGCCCCGTCACGCGGAAGCAGCGGGCCGAGCTGTGCGCGGCTCCCGTCGGGTCGACCCGGTGCAGGAAGCACAGGCGCTGCTGCGCGAACGACATGGGAAACGCGTTCGTCATGCGCGGGGCAGCCGCTTGATGGTGGTGGGCGCGGACGGAAGCGCGGTGAGCGCTTCGGCCAGTTGCGCGACAGTCGGACCCACGAGAATCGTGGCGAGACCGACCTCCCGGCCCACCAGCCTGCTCAGCCGCGAGGCGAGCCTCATGGCCTGCAACGAATGCATGCCCAGCGCGAGCAGGCTCTCGTGGACGTCAACCCGGGCCACGTTCAACAACTCCGCGACCAGCTCCGCGATCCGGGTCTCAACCTCGGTTCTCGGTGCGGTGAAGTCCGCGTCGGGGACCTTGCCGGGCGCTGGCAGGAGGCTCCGGTCGATCTTCCCATGGGCGTTCAGAGGCCACGCGTCGAGGACCACGACTTCCGAGGGCACGAGGTGTCCTGGCAAGTGGTGCGCCGCGTCCGCTCGCACGCTCTGCCCTGTCACCGCTGCGTCCGGTGTGGCCACCACGTAGCCGACGAGCCGGGGCTCCAGTCCCGTCCGGTCGACGACCACGAGGGCGTCGGTCACCCCGGGATGCGCGGCGAGTCCAGCCCGTACCTCGGCCAACTCCACGCGGAAGCCGCGAATCTTCACCTGCTCGTCGGCGCGGCCCACGAACTCGAGGACGCCTCCGGGAAGCCACCGGCCCAGGTCCCCGCTGCGGTACAGCCGTCCGCCGGGCACCGGCCCGAACGGGTCCGCCACGAACCGCTCGGCGGTGAGCTCCGGCAGGCCGCGATAGCCTCGCGCGATGCCGGGCCCACCGATGTAGATCTCCCCGACCACGCCCGGCGGCACCACCTGCGAGTACTCATCGAGCACCACGAGGTGGACGTCGGACAGCGCGCGGCCGATGGGCACGCTGGCGGCGCCCGTGTCGCGCCAATCCTCGAGCCGGTGGCTGCTGGCCATGATGGTCGTCTCGGTGAGGCCGTAGACGTTGGTCGCCTTCGTGAAGCCCCTGTGCTTCAGCGCGCGGAACACGTCCGGGGAGAAGACATCCCCTCCGATGATCACCCGCTCCAGGGCATCGAAGGCTTCGGGCGCTTCGGCCACCAACTGGGGAAGCACCGAGGGGGGAATCACCGCGTGGGTGATGGACGTGCCGGTGAGGGCGCGCGCCAGGCCGCGCACGTCCCATCCATATGGCAGGAAGTGGAGCGCCGCGCCGTTCATCAGCGCCCCGAAGATCTCCAGCACGGAGGGATCGAAGGAAGGCGACGTCATGGCCAACACCGTCTTGCCCGGCCCCAGCCCGAGCGTGTCCGATTCGTGCAGCAGGGCCACGACCGACTGGTGCTCGACCTGGACGCCCTTGGGCCTGCCCGTCGAACCGGAGGTGTAGATGACGTACGCGAGGTCAGCAGGGCTTCCCGAGGCAAGGGTCATCTCGGGCGCGTCGGTGACTTCATCCAGCACGATGACCGGGAGCTCCGTGAGCCATCCTGACAGGTTCTCCGTGGTGATCAGGGCGCGGGCTCCGGCCTCGCGGACGAGCCCCTCCAGGTAGGGGAGCGGCTGGTGGAGGTCCAGCGGGAGGAATGCTGCTCCGGCCTTGAGCACGCCGAGTTGTGCCACGACGAGCTGCTCGGAGCGGGGCACGCACACCGCGACCAGGGCCTCGCGGTCGATGCCCATCTTTCGAAGGTGGCGCGCCAGTCGTTCCGCCTCGCGCGTGAGCGTGCGGTAGGTCATGGGCGGCTGACACGAGGTCACCGCGAGCGCATCGGGCGTGCGCTGGGCCTGGAGGTCGACGAGGTCTGGAACCCATCGCGGGGGAGCCTCCCGCCGGGGCCCCGCGACGATGAGGGCTCTCTGGGCCGCCGCGTCCAGCAGCGCCAGCCTGGACACGCGGGTCTCCGGGGCGGCGACGATGGAGTGCAGCAACTCCTGGTAGGCGGAGAGCATGCCGGTGATGAAGAAGTCGTCGAAGAGGTCGGAGTCGAACTCCCAAGCGAGCAGGATGCCGCTCAGGGACGAGCGGGGGCTGGAGCGCAGCGGCGTGTCGGAGCGGGGAATGTGGACGATGTCCCCGGCCAGCTTGCTGATGTGCCCTGGCTCCGCGTAGCGGGGCACCACGACGACGGACAGCTCGAACTTGGCCGAGCCGTTGCTGAGTCCCTCGACGATGGTGACATCGAGCGGGGCCGCATCGAGAGCGCCCACCGTCGTGTCGTGGAAGTTGAACATGGCCTGGATCAACGGATTGAGCCCACCCTGGTGACGCGCGGGTGACTCCGCGAAGATCATCTCGTAGGGCAGCTCCTGGTGGTCATAGACATCCAGGGCATTGCGCTTCACCCGCGCCAGGAACTCCTCGAAGGAAGGGTCCGCGTGCAGTTGGCCGCGCATGACGACCGTGTTGACGAACATGCCGAGCACGCTCTCGGTGTCCTGCCAGCGGCGGTTGGCGACGGCGGAGCCGACGAGCAGGTCGCGCGAGCCGGTGTAGCGGTGAAGCAGGACGAAGAAGGCGGCGAGCAGGGTGGTGAAGAGCGAGGTGTGATTCCGGTCCGCCAGCGCCTGGATGCTCCGCGAGAGTTCGCCGTCGAGATCCATTCGAGGCCCCACGCCCCGGAACCGCCTCCCCTCCGGAGCCGAGCGTCGTGGGAGCTGGAGCATCGTCTCGGCGCCCTCCAGCGCCTGACGCCAGAAGCGGCGTTGGGCGTCGGCGGCCTCGGTGGCACACCACTCCCGCTGCCAGCGGGCATAGTCGTAGTACTGGACGACGAGGTCGGGGCGCCGCACCTGTCCGTGGCGAACGTGGTCCGTGTAGCCGTTGAGCAGCTCGCGCACGAAGAGGTTGAAGGACCAGCCGTCGTGGACGACGTGGTGCTCGACATGGACGAAGACGTGCTCCTGGGGGCCGAGCTTGAGGAGGAGCCAGCGGAACGGCCTGCCCTCGGCGAGGGTGAAATGGGCCTGGACCCCATCGCGAATGGCCTCACCCACCCGTGAGGCCAGCTGCTCCGCGTTCACGGCGCTGAGGTCTTGGAGAGGGACCTGTACTTCCCAGGGCGGCTCCAGCTCGCAGCGCAGCTCTCCGTCGACCTCCGGGAAGCGGGAGCGGAGCACGTCGTGGCGGCGGACGATGTCGGTGAGGCTGGCGTGAAGCGCGGGGAGGTCCAGGTCGCCCGCGAGACGGAGGACCGCCTGGGAGTGATAGGCCCGGGCGTCTGGGTTGAGCTTGTGCATCAGCCACACCCGCTGCTGCCCGAAGGAGGGAACGAGCGCGGCCCCGGCCTGAGCCACCCGAGGGCCCGGGTCCGCCGCGTCATGCCGTTCACCCAGCCGCGCGGCGATCTCCGCGACCGTGGGCGCCTGGAGGACGGCGCTCAACTCGATGTGCGCCCGCATCTCGCGCCGCACCCGGGCGACGAGCTGGGTGGCGAAGAGGGAGTGTCCTCCCAGCTCGAACAGGTTGTCGTGGCGCCCCACCTGCTCCATCCCGAGCAGCGCCGCCGCGATTGCCGCCAGTGCGACCTCCACGGGCGACTGGGGCGGCTGGTAGTCGGTGCGCTCCGAGCGCCGCGGTCGTGGCAGAAGGGCACGGTCGACCTTGCCACTCGTGGTCAGGGGCCATGCATCGACTTGAACCAATACATCTGGCACCAGGTAGCCGGGGAGCCGACGCCGGAGCTCCGCGAGCAGGGTGTCCACCAGGAGCGCCGCCCCGTCGACCGGGAGCACGTAGCCCAGGAGCCGCTCTCCCGTGCGGTCGATGAGGGCGACCGCGTCACGCACGCCTGGGAGGGTGATGAGCGCTGATTCAATCTGCCCCAGTTCAATGCGCGCCCCGCGGACCTTCACCTGGTCATCGCGCCGGCCGAGGAACTCGAGGCTGCCGTCCGGTAGCACCCTGCCCATGTCGCCGCTGCGATACAGGCGACGTCCTGGAAGGGCGGAGAAGGGATCCGGGATGAAGCGCTCGGCGGTGAGCGCGGGGCGTCCGAGATAGCCGCGTCCGACGCCCTCACCACCCAGGCACAGCTCTCCGGGAGTCCCATCGGGGACGGGCCGCAGGTGCTCGTCGAGGATGACGGCGTGGTAGTTGGAGATTGGCCGGCCGATGGAGACGCGCTCGGAGTCCTGGGGCCCCGCGGAGTGGAGCGTGCTGGCCACCGTCACCTCGGTCGGGCCGTAGCCGTTGACGAAGTGGTGGAATGCGCCCCACTGCCGAGCGGTCTCCGGAAGGCAGACGTCGCCGGTGCTCATGACCGTCCGAAGGTCGGTGAACCGGCCGGGTTGCAGGGTGCGAAGGACGGTCGCTGGAAGCACCGCATGGGTGATACGGCGATTCAGCAGGACCTCGGCCAGGGGCTCACCGGAGATGCGCGACTCGTCGATGGTCTCCAGGCGCCCTCCATTGGGGAGCGCCATCAAGATATCGAACAAGGACGCATCGAAAGAGGGATGAAAGAACTGAAGCACGCGAGCGTCCGGCCCCAGCGTGCCGAGGTAGTCGCGCTGGGCGTGGATGAGATTGGCGACGCCACGATGCTCGGTCATGACGAGCTTGGGCTCACCGGTCGAGCCGGAGGTGCAGATGATGTACGCGAGGTCTTCCGGTGCGAGTATGACCTCCTCGGGTCCTGGCGCGACAGCAGGGGACGCCTCTGCGAGGTCGAGGAAGGGCAGGCCTGGAACGGCGCTGTCACGTGACAGTCCGGCCACGAGCCTGGCCCCGGCCCGCTGGATGATGTCTTGCCGCCAGGAGGGCGGATGTGCGGGGGCCAGCGGAAGGTAGGCCGCGCCGACCCGCCAGACGGCAAGCACGAGCTCGATGAAGGAGGGGCCTCGATCCAGGACGAGCGCGACCACATCTCCACGCCCCAGCCCATGTGCCCGGAGCCTTTCAGCCAGGGCCTGCGTGCGCGACCGCAGCTGTGCGTAGGTCACCTCGACGGAGGCGTTCGAGAGCGCGATGCGCTCGCCATGCAGTTGTGACTGCTCGTCAATCCAGTCCACCGCCGACCGCCAGGGATCCGGGGCGCCCCTGCCCTCGCGCACGGAGGCCTCCGTTCGCTTTTCGTTCGGGCTCGCTTCAGGGGCGATCGGCGTGTGGGATTCGAGCGCCCAGGGACTCTTCAGCCGGAGGCTGGTGAGCAGACGCTCGTATTCTGTTCCTGTAACCAGGAAGGGCGGTGGGGTGGAAGGCAACGATGTCTCCTGGGGGTAATCTGGAGCGCGACTGCCGCGGCGAGCATCGACCCGGCGGTCTGGTTGGCGCGGACCGTAGCACGCGGGCTCTGACCGGCGCCGAGCGTGTGGCTCGGGCAGAGGTCTACAGCCCTCTCGTCACGGTTCTTGCGCATGAGAGGATGGGGGCCCTGTTGAGGGTTGAGGGACTTGCAGGCGGGCCTGTCCAACGGCTGCAACTGCGTTACCACGCCGTCCTGCCGGCGGTAGCGCCGCGTCCCGAGGCGGCGCCTTACGTCCGGGTAATCGACACGCCGCCGTCCACCAGCGTCGCCGTGCCCGTGACGAAGGAGGCGTCATCGGAGGCCAGGAACAGCACCGCCCGGGCCAGCTCCTCGGGCGTGCCCACCCGCTTCAGCGCGTGCAGCCCGGTGACGAACGTCTTCGCCTCGGGCGTGGCGTTCGCCGCCTGGTACATCGGCGTCTCGACCGCGCCCGGCAACACCGCGTTCACCCGCACGCCACGCGGTCCGTACTCGGCGGCCAGCGCCTGCGTCAGGCCAATCAGCCCGGACTTGCTGGCGGAGTAGGCGGCAGTGCCGTGGAAGGCGAAGCTGTACCCGACGAAAGTCGAAGTGAAGATGATGGAGCCCGCGCCCTGCTTCACCATCGGCCCGAGCTGGTGCTTGGCGCCCAGGAAGGCGGCGGTCAGGTTCACCGCCAGCGCGTCGCTGAAGCCTTTCTCGGAGACCTCCGTGCTCGGCCCGCCCTCGCCGAGGACTCCCGCGTTGTTGAAGGCGATGTCCAGCTTGTCGAACCGCTGGAGTGCGAGCGCCACCAGCGCGCGGGCGTAGTCCTCCGAGCGGACGTCACCGGCCAGGGCAACGGCCTCGCCTCCGGCCGCGGCAATCTCCGCGACCAGCGCGTCCAGCTCCTCCTTGCGCCGCGCGCCCACCACCACCTTGGCGCCCTCGGCCGCGAACAGCTTCGCCGTGGCCCGCCCGATGCCCGCGCTCGCGCCCGTGATGATTGCGACCTTCCCGTTCAACCGTTCCATGTGCCTGCTCCCGTCGAGGCCCGCGGCGAGACGCCCGGGCCGATGGGAGAGATGTACTCATCAGCATTTGTTCGAGAAATATGCTGAACCTGCTTTGCTCATTCAGCTTTCCTGAATGATTGGAGCCTGAGCATGGACCGATTGCGTGCCTTCGAGGTCTTCACCACGGTGGTCCAGCGCGGCAGCTTCACCCGCGCGGCGGACGCACTGGACACGTCCGCCGCCAACGTCACCCGCTACGTGAACGAATTGGAGCGCCATCTCGGCACCCGCCTGCTCCACCGCACGCCGCGCCATCTCTCGCTCACGGAGAGCGGCCAGGCTCTTCACGAGCACGTGCGCGGCATCCTCGACGACGTGGCCGAGGCCGAGGCGCTAGCCTCCGCGAGCACCGTCCAGGCGCGCGGCAGGCTGCGGCTCAACGCGCCGCTGAGCTTCGGCATCCTCCACCTCGCGCCGCTCTGGCCCCGCTTCATGGCCCTCCATCCCGACGTGGAGCTGGACGTCTCCCTGTCCGACCGGGTGGTCGACCTCGTCGAGGAGGGCTACGACCTCGCCATCCGCATCTCACGCGAGGGCGCCGCCGCCAGCCAGGTCACTCGCCGGCTCTCCACGTCGCGCAACGTGGTCTGTGCCGCTCCCGCCTACCTGGCGCGCGCGGGCAGGCCCAAGCGCCTGGAGGACCTCGCCGCGCATGTCTGCATCGCGTACAGCAATTCGTCGATGGCGGAGGAGTGGCCGCTCACCGACGCGGCCGGCAATACGCGCGTCGTGCGCATGCGCAGCGTGATGCAAGCCAACAACGGCGACACCGTCCGAGCCGCCGCGCTCGCGGGCCGTGGGCTCACCTGGCAGCCCACGTTCCTGATTGGCGATGACCTGCGTGCCGGACGTCTGGTGCGCGTGCTGCCGGACCATTCGCTCCCGGACATCGACATCCTCGCCGTGTATCCCAGCCGTCGGCATCTCAGCGCCAAGGTCCGGCTGATGATCGACTTCCTCGCCGAGCAGCTCCGGGGCACGCCCTCGTGGGACAGGACGTAACCCGCGCGGATGCGCGGCACCATCCACGCGGAGAGGGCTCCGCGCTCCACCCTGGCGGTGGATGACACGCGTGGGCTTGGCCCGGTTGCGTGGACAGGCCGCTTGAGCATCGGAGAGTTGCCGTGCTGCCCCCCTCTCCCGGTGCCGTCCTGCTGGCCGCCCTGCTCGCTGGTGCTGCACAAGCCGCAGAGCCTCCCCCCGCCCCCCGCTGCGCCGCGACGGCTCGCTTTGACTTGGCGGGGGAGTCCCCGGAGGGGGCCCTCAGCGTGTGCGTCAGCGCGGACGAGCCGACGACGCTCGTCTTTGATTCACTCTTGCCGCCGGGAGCCGTGGAAATGCTGCCGGACAATCGCTCCATAGGTGTTGCCCAGGGGGATGACTTCGTGACCGTGAATCCCAGGCGGGGATTTTTGCCCGGGGAGCGCGTCAAGGTGACGGTGCGCTTCGCGGATGGTGCGGCCCCGGCCAGTGCGACCTTTTGGCTGGTGGGGCATGGTGGACTCGGGGCGCGAAGGGTGGAGGTGTTCCGCCAGCCGCGCCCGCCCGACGTGCTCAAGAAAGAGCGTGACGAAGCACAGGCCGAAGCACGCCAGTGCCAGCAGGACAAAGCGCGGCTTCTGGCCGAGCGTGAGGAGCCGGGCGGACTCATTGGTGCCGCGTGGCTGGAGGGGGCCGGGGTCGTGGCGTCCATGAAGCTTGCCTTTCCGACGGAGCCGCCAGCCAACGCGCTCGGGCTCGTTCAAGCCCGGAGCTACAGCTACACGCCCACGGGCGAGACCCACCCGGCAAGCGTGGCTGTGCGGCTGCGCCTCTTGAACCCCGGCGCCGAGCCCTGGACACTGGCGGGGGCGGCGCTGGTGGACTCGGCGGGGGAGCAGGTGGAGCTTGCCCGTTGGCCACTGGCGCCCATCCCCGCGAATGGTGCCGGTGCCGTCGTGGTGGGCATCAAGGGGGAGCGCGCGCAGCTCGGCTGCCCCTGCACCCTCAAGCTGTGGGAAGCAACCGGGCCGCGCACCTTCACCCTCGGGAACGTCGAGTTCCCGGTGAGCCAGCAGTCGGGGCCCTGAGCACGGCCAGCGCGAGCCGTGCCGAGCCTCAAGGGGCTGCACGCCCGCCAATCTCCGGGAAGCGCTCGTAGGCCCGTTTGAGCGGGTCCAAGTGCGCGGGGTTGTCCAGGTCGAGCGGCGTGCCCGTGAGCCCGACGCGCACGACCTCCGTTCTACAACGGCATGCGGTCCTTCGCTCCTCCGAGCAACTCGAACGCGGCGTCCCATGTCTGGGAATCGGATTCAGCGCGCGGCGGCAGACGGTAGTGGGCGGGTCGACCGTCCTCGTCCGGGGCCTTCGGATCGGCGCCCGCGTCGAGAAGCAGCTTGATCATCGGAAGGTCCAGCCGGCGTGCCGCGTGCCCGAGCGCGGTGTATCCGGTCAGCCCTCCCCAGTCGTTGATCGTCCGAGTCGCCCCCGCGCCCAGGAGGAGCGAGGCCATGCCCAGATTGCCAACCTCTGCGGACGTCCGCAGCGGCGTGATGCCGTCGCGGCTGCACACGTTGGGCTCGGCCCCTGCCTTCACGAGCGCTTCGACTGCCGCCAATTCGTCTTCGCAGGCCGCGACCAACAAGGGGGTCCTGTCCCGCTCGACATCCCACGCGTTGACGTCCGCGCCGTGCTCAAGGAGCGCCAGGAGCACGTCGAGTTCGCCCCCATCGGAGAGTTCGTAAATGGCCACTTGCAGCGGACGCAACCCCGGCGGCTCCGGCTGCGGCTCGTTCGGATCGGCCCCCGCAGCCAGCAGCGCCTTGACCCGGGACGTATCGTGCTGCTCGATCGCTGTGAAGAGTTCTTTCGACATGACTCACAATTCCGACATTGGATGACCCGGGGCGCAATTCTTCGCTTCAAGGGCTTTGATATCCGCAAGGCCATCTTCGAGTTGGGTCATCGCTGTGTTGTGGCCCGGATCGGGCTTGCCTCCAAAGCATTTTTTCTGAATCTCCCACCGCTTCTCCAAAACTTTCTTCACGGCGTCAAGACGCAGCCGGATCCTGGAGCACGGCACCTTGTCCAGCTTCTTTTTGTTCTTCGTGTTGGGCACCTTCGGATTGTAGCGAGGGATTTCGTTGGTGAGCTGATCCTTCTCCGCTTCAAGCTTGTCGAGCAGACTGTTCTTGCAGGTCTGGTTCGGGTAACGCGGAATCCGGTCATACTCCTCCACACTGGTGTAGGGCTTGCCCGTCGCCGGATTGGTCTCAGTCTGCCAAGAGGTGGGAACCTTGACCGCCGCAACCGGATCCGAATCAAAGTCCGGCACGACCTCCTCTGCTTCCTGACGCTCAAATTCCTCCATGAGCCGCCGCGACTCCTCCGCCACCTCCCGCAGACGGGCCTCGTACTCCCCTTGAGCGTCGACCCACTCCGGGCGGCGGTCGATCTCCGGCCCGGCGGTGCTGGAGGGGTAGAGCAGGACGAGGCCCACGAGCAACGGGCCCACCCGGGGGAGGAATTCGGCCAGCGTCCTGGCGCGTCCCGCCTGCGCGACGCCCTCCGCCCCCCTCACCACCTCGGCGGCTTGCCCGCTCGCTTTCGCGGCGCGCGAGAAGCGCTCGAAGGCCCGTTCCGCTGCGGTGAGCTTGCGGTTCAACTGTTCCCATTGATGCGGCTCGATGTCTTGGCGTGCCCGAGATAGCAGTGCCCTGGCCTTGTCCAGGTCCGGCTTTCCAATCCACGACCGTTCTGGTGTCGGCTCCATCGGCGCGGAAACGAGCCGGATGCGCGGGCCCGAGGTGGGAGTCGACGCGAAGGCATGGGGCCGTGGCATCGACTGCGGGGCGGGCGCGCTAGCGCAGGCTGAGGCCAAGAGCAGAAGTACAAGGCAGGCTCGGAAACGCATGAGAGGGTCCTCCATTCTAGATAGGACCTGGCGGGCCCTGGCGGGGCCGCTCGGAGTATGACAGGGCGCCCCGACAGCTACGGACGAGTGCGCCGGGGGCACGGAACGGGCCAGGGGGCCGCAGCCGCAACTCGGGCCAGGGCGAGCGCGAATGCAGCGGGCAGCCCATGCTCGGGGGCGGTGCAGACTCTAGGGCGCTAGGTTGCACAGCCCCGTGGCCCCGGGCCGGTGAAACGGTGGGGCGCGCACCTGGACCGCGCTAGGAGGCTCCAGCGGCGCGGCTGCTAGGGCTCGGGGTTGGGTGGAGGGAACGGTCAGCCGCATTTGGGGCTGTACCTCCTCCAATTTCGAGATCGGCTCTAGCCGCCTTCCAGCCCTTCCCGATACTCGCCGGGACTGAGGGTAACGTCGTGGTGGGCACTGAGAGGCGACCGGGACCGCTCTCGTGCCCCTGTACGTTCAAGTTGTGGGATGCAACTGAGACACGGGGCGTGACCCTCGGAAATATCACCTTACCCGAGGGGCCGACGGCAGCTCACTGACTTCAATCTGTGGGGGACACCGATAACGCGCGTCTTTAACCTTCGGGAACATCACCTTCCCGACGGGCCGAAGATGGGGCGTTGAGTATGTGCCCTCACACACGCCGCGCCCACGTTGTTATGAGCTGGCCACGAGGGCAGAGATGATGCTTTACCGCTCACAATCTGTAATCAGCTCGTACTAATTACTCAGTCCTCGTTCGAAGCTGATGGGAAGAGGTTTTTGACCTCCTGGTGAAATTCATGGTAACGGGCCCATGAATTTTTTCGCAAAGTCTCCAAATCAAGCTCGATGTATTTAGAGCGCAGATGAGCCATGAGTTCAGAATGCGCTTTCTTGAGTGACCGCATTTCTT
The DNA here is from genome assembly GCF_000335475.2 of Cystobacter fuscus DSM 2262. NCBI lineage: Bacteria > Pseudomonadati > Myxococcota > Myxococcia > Myxococcales > Archangiaceae > Cystobacter > Cystobacter fuscus. The sequence continues at coordinate 55,432 of NZ_ANAH02000027.1, forward strand.
CTTTTGCTTTATTGTACGCTTTATTGTAGTCCTCTTCGTGGGTTGGGGAGTGAAGAGTGTCATTAGACAGGTTCCAAATGTAAAATTCTCCGGGTCCACGCTGGTATTGAGTCCCGTGAGATAGGACATCGCCCCAGTATTGGTGCACCTGCATCATCAGGTTTCTGGCCGTTTCATCGTACAAATAAGTCGATGATGCCTCCCAGAGGGCATTGAAGCCTTCCCAAAAATGGACCACAGTAAAATCAATTCGATGGGGTGCGTCCTCCCAGATACTGTCGAAGACGTCCGGATTCAGGTGTAGAAGTAGATCATTTAGAGTTCGAATGTCGCGCTGCCTCTTGAGTGAGGTTGCGTCAGTCGCAACGGCGACCGGGCGATTCGGAGAGGTCTTTACAATCGCTTCAATGGCGAGAGTTAGGTCTTTAGTTAGTGCACCTAGGGCACTTGATACGGAGTCTGTATTCTTCTTCGCGTCTCTGGTCGGGAGCGGGCATTTGAATGGGGTGATTCTTTTTTGCCTGATGTCGAAAGGAAGGTCGTCTATGTTTCCAAGCTCCTTATTGGCAACCATGATAATTCGCGCCCATCCATGAAGGGCTGCTGCATAACCGAGTTCGACTAGCACGTTCGGGTTCGGTGTCTTGCGACCGGTTGTCGTGCTGCTATTTATGATGGAGATGTCGGAAATGATGACGTCTGCGGATTCTATCTTGCGAAATATAGTGCTCGGTATATCAGGACTCCCAGCTTCGCCACGTGTTGCTTCGTCGAGAGTTAGTTGCACACCCGGAAGCTTCGCTTCAATAGCGCTTGCTGCATCACGTAGGGCGCTCTTGATTAAATTTCTGCCTTGATTGTCGGGCATGTCTGACTGCCAAGAATAGAAAAGAGTGTAGGTCTTGGAGGTGTCAGCAACTGTCGTCATTGTCTCGCTTCCCCGTGGCAGATGGGTTGCCGCAAAATCTAGGCTGGATGGTTGAAAATTCCACAAAATCGCTTCGCTCTTCCATGGCTCAACCTCTAGGGAGCGGTGTAGCGGTTGTGGCTGTGTCTAGCAACTCTCATGGGGTTGGTCGTGGAGTGCACGGCGGAAATGGCAGCTAGCACCAGCTCGCTCTTACGGACAGTTCCGGGTCAGGCACCGCTTGCCCAAAACTGGAGAGAGGCCGGGTATCCAGGCGGCTGACGCCTCGAATGGCGCCCCGGCATCGACCCGGTTGAGTCCCTGTGGCCTTTAGCCCCGCAGCAGTCCTGGCACGAGAACCCGGCAGCGAGGGGCAAGCTACCGTTCAGGACGGTCATGGGAGCGGCAGCGAGCCACACGGCACGGGATAACCCTCCGGCGCGAGGTAGGCAGCCCCCGTCGTGTTGCACGTATGTCGCGGGAGCCTGCGGAATGGCCTGGAACAGGACGGGACAGCAGGGGATGCGGCGGGATACCGACTCCCAAGCATTCCGGGCGGTTGCGAGGTAAGGGCGCGATTCTGCTGGGAGTTTCGCACCGCCCGGCGCGGGTTCGATTCCCGCCGCCTCCAGTAGAGGTTGCCCGCCGCTCTGAGCCGAGCCTGCTCTCCTCTCGTTCCATCGGCTGGGGCGCGTTCAACGTGGTGGAGGGGCTCATCGACCATCAGTTGCTCGGCATCCACCACGTCCACCCCGGGGAGGGGCAGTTGGCCTGGGATATCGGCTTCCTGCTCTTCGGGGCCCTGCTCATCGTGGGGGCGGCGCGCTCGGGCGCGCGGGCCGTGCGGATACGCTGCCGCGAGGCGTCGTCCCGCCCGTGCTTCGAGGCACGGAAGGCCCTCGCCAGAATCCTCGCGGTTGAGGCTCGAACAGGCCGTGAAGTAGGGTCGCGAGGATGATTTTGGATAAATCATTCCTTCCCCTGACCGTGCTGGCGGCACTCGGCTGCGGGCTGATGGCGGGCCTCTTCTTCACCTTCTCGACCTTCGTCATGAAGGCCCTGTCGCGCCTGCCCCCGGGGGAGGGCATGGCCGCGATGCAAGCGATCAACTCCGCCATCTTGAATCCACTGTTCTTCACGCTCTTCTTCGGAACCGTGGCGGTATGTCTTTGGGCCGTCGTGGCCTCACTCATGCGCTGGCACCACGACGGCTCCGCCTATCGGCTCGCCGGTGGCGCGCTCTATCTGGTGGGCGGCTTTCTCGTGACGGTCGTGTTCAACGTGCCGATGAATGAAAAGCTGGCGGCGACCCCCTCCGCCAGTCCGGAGGCCGCCGCTTTATGGTCCAGCTACCTGACGAACTGGACGGCGTGGAACCATGTGCGGACCGTGGCGTCGCTCGCGGCCGCGGCCTTGCTGACCCTCTCCCTGGTCTGAGCGCGGAGTGGCCGGGCCCCGAGCGGGAACCGTCGGGCGCCTCAGCGCGTCCGCCAGGCTCCGTCCTCGGCGCGCTCGTAGTGCTGGCCGTCCGGGAGCTTGCCGTAGAAGAGCGCGTCCTTGAGACCCGACACGGACTGGCCATCGAAGAGGCCAATCTCCCCCTCGGGTGAGAAGGTGAGTCCCAGTTCGGCGGCGGTCAGTCGCACGCGCGCCCCGGGGGCCAGCTTCCTCGCCACGAGCACCGTGCCCACGGTTCTGCCGGCCTGCTCGCGAGGCGCCGCCGTGGGCTCGGCCTGGAGCAAGGCGGGGATGTTGCGCCGCAGGTTCGTGGTCAGCACCTGTCCAGCCAGGTTCACGTCCTGGGTGCCGCGGTTGCGCAGCTCGACCCAGCCGGCCTTCGCGTCCAGCGCCTCCAGCACCACGTCAGGCTCGTGGGCCTTCAGTCGCTCGAGTTCCTTCAGGATGAACTCGCGCCGCAGCCGGACGAACTCCTTGATGAACTCATCGCCCTCCTCGAACTTGGCGTGGTCCATGTACGGATCCACGGCCATGTACGGCGCGATGACCGCGTGCAACTGGTCGATGTAGGGCCCCATCACCTCCATGGTGAAGAGCTCGCGCATGGCCTTGTCCAGGCGGTCCTCCAGGCGCGAGCGCAGCTCGGGGTTCATCACGATCCGGGTGGCCAGGTTGGAGAAGACGGGCAGGTAGCCCGGGTGGATGCCCTTGCGATCGCGGTAGCGATTGGCCACCTCGGGGTTGCCCAGGGTGAAGGAGTAGAGCGGCTGATCGTAGATGGGCACCAGGTCCGGGCCCCGCGCCATCTGGTACCACCAGCGCGCGTCCACGTTGTTGAGATCCCACGCGGCGTAGACCCAGCGCTTCGTCACATGGTCGTGGATGAAGTAGCTCTCCGAGTCCTCGACGTAGTTGTTGGCCATCAGCGCATCCATGACCATGGAGCGCAGGTAGCCCTCCAGGTCCATGGCGCGCGCGAGCGCCTGGGGCAGCTCGGGCTCGGGGGTGCGGTTGATGACGGCGAGCACCTGGTCCAGGGCCTCGTGGCCTTCCTTCTTCTCGTTGGTCTTCTTCAGCCAGTCGCCCTGGTAGGGCACCTTCCAGGAGCGCAGCTTGAATTCGGTGTCCTTCCAGCCGGCGCGGTAGATGGAGGCGTCCTTGTCCGAGAAGTCATGAGCGCTCAGGAAGGACTTGTTGATCTGCTCGATGTCCAGGAAGACGCCCTCGGGTTTTCCGTTGAGGCTCAGCCGGACGAACTTCACCTTCGCGGCGGGCACCCGCATGGCGGCCAGCAGATCGAAGGCGATCTTCTCCGCCAGCATCGACGCGTCCGAGTAGCCGGCCACGAGGTTGAGCGAGGTGCGGCCCTCGAAGGGGGAGTCCTTCTCGAAGCTCACGTTCCAACTCTTCTTGGGGAAGTCGCGCGCGGAGGCGCCGCGCAGGCGGGCCTTCACCGGGTAGTCGACGCCCTCGTAGCGGAAGATGGCGTCCTGCTCGGGCGTGTTCTTGTCCGCGTAGAACTTCTCCTTCACGCCAGGCGGGAAGATGAGCTCGTACGCCTGCACGCTCTTCTGCACGGCGGGCAGGACGAAGGGGCGCTGTTCGTCGGGGATGGGCGGAGGTTTGTCCGTCGACGGAGGCGGAGACTCCGTGGGAGGCCCGCCGGTGGCGGGTGGAGAGGGCGATTGCTCGTCCGGTCGTGGATTTCCCGGCGTGGGGGCGGGCTGCTGGAGGGAAGGACGGCCGCCCACCGTGGTCGCCGGCTCCCTCCCAGGGCCGCACGCGGATGCTACGGAGACCGTGACCAGACAGAAAAGACGCGCGATGTTCATGAACGCGTCGCTTGAGCAAGACGGATGCCGGGGTGCTGAAGGCTCGCACCGTCCAATGTCAGACGTTGCGGACCCGGACATGGGAAAAGGCCTTGCCCAAGGAGAAATGATTTTCTCCCAACAGGGCCCCGGGCTTCTTGTCCAGGGGTCAGCGGCAGCCCGCGGCCGAGGGGGGGAGCCGGTAGGTGAGGCGTTGGAACCAACCGCGCTCACGCCACTGCTCCTTGCGGATTTCCACCGCGTGGGCCAGGTCCTGCTCGAAGCTGGTGGCGAGCGAGTGGGCGAGGGGCCCGTCCTCGACGACGAGCGCGCCCTCCTCGAGCAGGGCGCTCGCATGGGCTTGGAGGTTGGTGGAGCCCACGGCCACGAGGTGCTCGTCCACGAGCACGGTGCGCGACTCCAGGGGGGCGCGCTGGTACTCCCACAGGCGCACCCCGTTCTCCAGCAGCCGCTCATAGGAGGAGCGCTGCGCGGCGAGCACGCTGGCGGAGGTGTTCGCGCCCTCGAGCCCGGGGACGAGGATGCGCACGTCCACGCCGCTCTTGGCCTTGTGGATGAGCGTGTCCACGGTGGCGGGAGTGGGCACGAAGCACGCGTTGGTGAGCCACAGGCGGTGCTGGGCGGAGGCGAGCAGCACCTGCACCATGCGCTCGGAGTGGCTCAGCGAGGGCGAGCCGGTGCTCGCGATGAAGCCGGCGCGGGCCTCGCCCTGGAAGTCGAGTGGAGGAAAGGCGGACTCGGGCAGCAGCCCGCCGCCGGCCTCGAGCCAGTCCCGGGCGAAGGACTGCTGCAACTGGCGCACGGCGGGGCCCTCGACGTGGACATAGGTGTCACGGGTGCCGCCGCGAGGGGCCACGGCGCCGAAGCCGCCGGTGAGGCCGCCACGGCCGTCCCGGATGACGAGCTGCCGGTGGTTGCGCGCCTCCAGCCGCGAGTCGGCGAACACCACCTCCTGGCCGATGAAGGGCCGGAAGGCACGGACGTCGCAGCCCGCGCGCACCAGCTCGGACTCCACCTGCTCCTTGAAGGCCGGGCTCTGGAGGGGGTCCACGAGGATGCGGCACGCCACGTCGGGCCGGCGCGCGGCGAGCGCCTGGACGAGCCGCCGTGAGGCGTCGCCGGGTTCCCACCGGGACAGCAGGAGGTGGATGGACTCGCGCGCCTCGCGGATCTCCTCCTCGAGGGTGTCGAGGATGCGCTCGTCCTGGACGAGCTCCACCCCATGGCCGGGCCGCAAGCCGATGCCCACGGACTGGTAGAGGGCGAGGGACAGCTCGGGCCCGGAGCTGGGCACGGGGTCGCGGACGCGGAGCTGCTCCGGGAAGTCACGGCGGACGCACGCCGTGCCGCACCACAGGCAGGCGATCAGGAGACGCGAGAGGGCATTCACGCGGCCCAAGCTAGGCATCCGGGGCGGGACTGCGCAGGGGTGGAGGGGAGTCGGGCGAGCGTTGGGGCTCCGCTGGGTATGACTCGCGGGCGCACCCATCTCTACCTTCGAGGGGCAGCGCCTACCCACTGCTGCTGGAGGCACGATGGAATCCTGGAACCAGAGTTCAACCGATGCCGTGCGCATGCACGCGCCGGGCGAGGTGAACCGTCGCATCGACGCCGAGGTGGAGCGGTGCGTGCGGCACATGGCGGAGCAGACGGACCACTCGGTCATCAGCCACTACCTGGAGGGGCTGGAGAAGGAGTGGGACCTGAACCGGGTGGTGATGGTGGCCGCGTCGGCGGTGTCGCTCCTGGGGTGCGTGGTGCCGCCGCGTGGCGGGGCCTGGCGGCTGGTGGGCGCGGTGGCGTCGGGGCTGCTGTTGCAGCAGGGGGTGTTCGGCTTCGGTCCCCTGTCGCTGCTCGCGCGCCGGCTGGGGGTGCGCACCCGGAGGGAGATCGATCTGGAGAAGTTCGCCCTCAAGGCGCTCCGGGGGGACTTCATGCGGATTCCGCACGAGGGCGGCCCCCTGGCGCGGGCGAACGCCGCGCTGGTGGCCGCCCAGTCCGACTGAGCGCTCGCGGCTAGCGCACGCCTCCGCGCATGGCGTTGAGGCTCACCGGCGGCGCGGGGCCCGGTCTCGTCGGCTTCGCGCCGCCGCGCTGCTTGAACATGTAGCCCTCGAGTCCGGCCATCCCGATGGAGAACTGCGTCACCCACCTGGTGTCCGGCCGGCCCGCTTTGGCCTTGGTGTCGAACGGGTAGGCGAAGTGCAGGCGCAGGAGGATGGGGCCCAGGCCCACGTTGATGCCCACGGCGGCGTCGAGCACGCGGCGGTCGAACATGTCGCGCAGCGAGCCGCCCACGCCACCCAGGTCGAAGCCCGCCACGCCCATGATGCTGTTGAGGAAGGCGATGCGGATGATGGCGTCGAGCGGCACGCGCAGCTCCAGCGTGGAGTAGAGGTAGTGCTGGCCGAGCAGCCAGTCCGTGTCGCCGAAGGGCACGCCGCGCAGGGTGTCGAAGCTGGAGAGGTAGTAGGAGCGGACGAAGCGTCCGCCGAAGCTCGTGCCCGCGCCGCCGCGCAGCATGAGGTGGGTGCTGCCCAGGGGGATGGGGAAGTAGCGCTCGGCGTCCAGGCGCACGTTGCCGAAGAACTCGCCGTGGAAGGGCTGCACGCCGGCGGTGACTTCCGCCAGGAACGAGGTGCCCGAGGTGGCCACGCCCGTGTAGTGGTAGTGCAGGGTGTTGTAGCCGAAGGCGCCGGACACCTCCGTCTGGAAGCGCATGCCGGGTTGGCTCTGCTTCCACTGGGTATAGAGGTCCCCCACGCCGTTGAGCTCCTGCAGGTTGAGGATGAAGGCGGTGGAGGGATCGAGGAAGTACGAGGCGCCGCCGATGTTGAGGTTGGTCTCGAGGAAGGTGAAGGTGCTCAGCGGGTAGCGCGCCAGGCCCGTGGCGCCGAAGAAGCGCTCGCCGGAGATGAGGTAGCTCAGGGGAATCTGTCCCTGGGAGGCCTGCACGAGCGAGCGATCCACGCGGAAGCGCAGCGACTGGAAGAGGCCGCCGCCCCAGGTGGTGCGCCGTGACTGGTCGATGTAGAGCAGGATGCCATCGGTGAGATCGAAGGAGCCGTACACGGCCACCTGCAGGAGCAGGGCGTGGTTGCGCAGCCGGTCCATGGCCGAGGCGGCCACCTGGCCGTAGAAGCCGCCGCCGCCGCCGCCCGCGAAGCCGAGGATGGGCCCCAGGTCGATGTTCTTCCAGGCGAAGGGGTTGTAGTGCTCGGCGCCCTCGAGCGCGCGCTGGGGCAGGGGGCTGGGCGGGGTGGTGCGGTCCTGCGAGCCCGCGGGCACGGGGATGCTCAGCAGTTGTTGGGCGCGCATCAGGGCGGGTTTGCGCTCTCCGGACAGGTGGAAGAGCGTCCACAGGTTGCCGTCCGGCGCGGGGCTGGGCTCGAAGAGGCCGGTGGCCACGTCGGTGCGGCGCACGATGGAGCCTCCGCCGGTGTACTCGTGGAGATCCGAGTGGCTCTGGTCATACGCCACGAAGAACAGGCGGCCGTTGGGCAGCACGGTGGGGTCCGCGTGGTCGCGCGCCTCGGTGGTGAGCCGCTCCGGCACATCGCCGTTGCCGGGCTTCACCCGGAAGAGGTTGTAGTAGCCGTGCGGGGTGGCATCCGAGGTGTAGACGATGCCCGCCGCGCCCCAGGTGAGGCTGCGCTCGGCGTAGACGTCGTGGGTGAGCTGCTGGGGCTTCGCGTCGGCGCCCTGGTCGAGCGGCAGCACGTACACGTCGCGCGTGCCCTTCTCGTTCAGGCCGATGAAGGCCAGCTGCTTGCCATCCGGCGAGAAGGCCGGGGAGTGGGCGGCGATGAGGCCGTGGCGCTCGAGTGGCCAGGCCACGCGCTCGCCCAGGTCGAAGTCCACCTCGTAGGGGGCTTCCTTGTACAACCCGGTGGGGTTGTTGATGTAGGCGTTGCGGCTGGCCGGGGGCGCGCTGCCGTCGCGGTGGGTGGCGGCCTTGATGGAGTGCGTGTAGCGCTGGATGTAGAGGATGTCGCGCGCGAGCGCCTCGGCCACGAAGGCGATCCGGTCATCGGAGAGGGCGAAGTTGCGGCCGAAGACGGGGTGGAGGGACTCGTAGCCCGGCACGCCATCGCCCTGCACCTTGCGGGTGTCCTCGGGCGCGCGGGGGTCCACGAGGATGAGCTGGCTCTCGCCCGTCTCCGGGATGATGCTGCGGTAGATGAGGACGCGCCCATCCGGCCGGCTGTTGAGCGCGGTGACGATGCCCTGGCGCTCGCGCAAGAGCTCCACCCCGGGCGTGTTCTGCTCGGACTTGAGGTAGGCGCGGTAGGAGCGCTGCTTGAGCCAGTCCTCGAAGCGCGCGGCGATCGTCTGGGGCGCGTCCCCGGTGAGCAGCTCCAAGAGCCCGTCGAACTCGAGGTTGGGCACCTTGTCCGTGCCGGAGACGAGCTTGGGCGAGTTGTCGAGCACCTTCTGGATGAAGCCCTCGCCGTAGGTGTCCTCGAGGAACTGGCAGCGCGCCTGACCCACCTTGTAGATCCACAGGAAGCCGTAGGGCCCGGGGGACCAGAAGTCGAGGAAGGCGTAGCCGCGCGCCAGGTCCGGGTTGACGAGCAGGTCGCGCACCATCATCTCGCCCTCGGGGTCCAGGCCGCCCTTGGCGTAGAACTCGGCGAGCCCCTCGATGAACCACAGGGGCATGCCGTTGAGCGGATCCCCCGCGACCTTCTCCCGGTCCGCCAGGAAGCGGACCTTCTGGATGGTGAACTGGTGGGCCATCTCGTGGGAGCTGATCTCCCCGAACTGCCGGTGGTCTCCCAGGTAGGGCAGGGTCAGCTCCAGGTTGCCCTGGGTGCTGGTGACCCCCAGCGTGCCCTCGGAGACGGGGGTGATGTTGGTCTGGAGGAACTCCTGGTAGGAGCTGTAGAGGATGTAGGGGAAGGTCTGGGTGGGGACGAACTTGAAGCGGCCGACGAGGTAGCGGTAGGCGTCCTCGAGCTGGGGCGCGGCGTACTGGGCCACCTCGCGTTCGTTCTCATAGAAGTAGAAGCGCACGCCGCCGCTCTTGTCCCCGAGCGACTGGGCATAGGAGCCGGCGTCCGCGGTGCCGCCATCCGCGCTCGGCAGGAAGATGGGCACGGAGAGCGGGCCCGGGTCGAGGCGGGTTCCCCCATCCTCGGTGGACGCGCCCGCGGTGCCGGGGTCCCCGGAGCGGCTGGAGTCGGCCTGTCCGGGAGGGGTCGTCTCCTGGGCGGAGTTGCCCGCCGGGTTGTCGCCGGTATGGGTCCGGGGGACAGTGGGCGCGGTGGGCAGGGGTCCGCCCGGGGCGCCGGGGGCCTGCTGGTGGGCCCGGTGGGCCGCGGGGGGCGCCACCCCCTCGGCGTTGGGTCCGACGAGGATGTCCAGGTGCTTCCAATCGAACTCGTAGGTGTGGACGGGCGAGCGGTATGCCCGGCGCGGGATGACGTAGACCTGGGCGAGCGCCGCCTCGGGGAGGAGCACGCAGAGCAGGGCGGCGATGAGGGTGCGTCGATTCAAGAGGGCGACCTCCCGGGTGGGGAGAGACGGGGACGGAGGCAAGGTAGCAAGCTATCCCATGGAGACGAGTGGCCAACCGAGCGCTTCCGCGCGACTGCTCAGCGTCTTACGTCCCAGGCGGGGGCAGGGGGCTTTTGTCCGGAGCGTGCGCCCGGTATGGAGAAGTTCATGAATCGTTTACTGGTGGCCATGGCGGGGGCCCTGTTCCCCGTGTGGATGGGCTGCGCCAATACGGAGCCGGAGACCTTGGGGTGCGCGTCCGAGGATTTCGACCGCTCGGCGTGCGATCTCCCGGCGGTGAGCGCCGTCAAGGCCGAGGGCATCTGGCAGGCGAACGTGACGCTGGACGGGCTGGATACGCCCGGGGCGCTGCGTCTGCTGCCCGAGGGCCCGTTGCTCTTCAACAGCCCGCTCAAGGAGCGCCCCGCGGAGGGCGGCCCGTTCTTCCTGTCGAGCGAGTACACGGATTCCTCCGTGCCGCTGCGGCTGGCGTTCTCCGCCTGTCAGGCGCCGGAGGCCACGCGCGTGACGGGCGAGTTCCGCCGGTGCGCGTACGGCTCGGCGGACCTCAAGGGCACCTTCGAGGCGGTGCGGGTGCGGCGGGTGGCGGGTGAGGAGGAGTCCTCGGGGGTGGAGCTGGTGGCGGAGGTGCCCCTGCCGCGGGGCGCGGTGGCGTCGGATCTCTTCGTGTCGGGGGGATACGCCTACGTGACGGCGCATGCGGACGGCCTCTTCGTCTTCGATGTGAAGAACCCGTCGGCGCCCCAGAAGGTCGCGGAGGTGATGCCCACGAAGGACGTCTGGCGGCGGGCGTGGGTGAAGGGCCAGACGCTCTACATCGCGAGCGCCGCCCAGGGTCTGCTCGTCTACGACGTCAGCAACCCGGCGCTGCCCAAGCGCCTGTCGGCGCTGCCGGAGACCGCAGTCGAGGCCTGGGGGCTGTACGAGGACCAGGAGCGGCTCTACGTGATGTCTCCCTCCCCCCGGGCCGAGGTCCTCATCTTCGACCTCCACCAGGATCCGACCAAGCCCCTGCTGATGAAGCGCTACTTCGTGGAGGAAAGCCGGCTCGACCGGGGCGAGCTTCCGGTCGAGGGCGTGGTGACGGGCAACCGGCTCTACATGGGTCACTGGCGGTACGGGTTCGCGGTGGCGGATGTTTCCAACCCGAACGCCCCGGTCACCCTGGGGCGCTTCCAGTACGACAAGGCCACCAGCCGTCCGGTGGCGGCCGGTCTCATCGAGGGGCAGACCATTGCCTTCGAGGCCAGTGAGGGCTGGGACTCCCGGGTGCGGGCGCTGAACGTCACGGATCCCCAGCACATCACCCAGGTGGGACAATTCCAGACGCGACCCCAGTCCACTGTGAGTGCGATGACCCTGGTGGGGACGCGGCTGTACGTGGCCTATGCTCAGGACGGGTTGCGCATCCTGGATGTGTCCAACCCCAGTACGCCGAGGCAGCAAGCCTACTACAATACGTGGCGGGAGTCGGATCCAGGCCGGGGACGGGCGTTCGTCGATGGGTTGAGTGCGGTGAAGGTACCGGGAGACGGTTACCTCTACGCCGCGGAAACGTCACGTGGGTTGCTCGTCCTGCGGGAGCAGTGAGTGAGGCACATGAGCCAGACCGTATTGAAGTCGTGTGAGCGGTGCCAGTCTCTTCCTCAGAAGCACGAGCTGGAGGGACGGGGCCGTCTCTTCCTCTGGCTCCCGCTGGGCCACAGCTACGGCAAACTGGTGCGCGTGCTGGGCGAGTCCGGCCGGGATTTCCAACCGCTGCCGCAGGAGCAGTGCGTGACGGTGCGGTTGGAGGGCTCGCAGCTGGGGACGTTCGCGGCGGACGTGCTGGGCGCGTTGACGGACGAGGAGTCGCGCGCCACGCGCGTGCTCTTCGTGCAGGGCGACGCCGAGCCGGGCCTGCGGGACTTTCCGCGGGTGGGCTCGCTGCCGCAACTGGTCACCATGGCGCGCTCGGGGTGGCTGGTGGACATGCTGGCCGAGAAGCGCATCACCAGCCACTACCAGCCCATCGTGGACGCCAAGGACACGCGGCGGGTGTACGCCTACGAGGCGCTGATGCGCGGCTTCGAGCCGGACGGGGCGCTGGTGTTCCCGGGCAAGATGCTGACGCTGGCGCGCGACGCGGACCTGCTCTTCCAGTTGGACCTGGCGGCGCGCCTGTCGGCGGTGCGCGAGGCGTCGCGGCTGGGGCTCAAGGCGCCGCTGTTCATCAACTTCACGCCCACGGCCATCTACGATCCGGAGTTCTGCCTGCGCTCGACGGTGGCCGCCATCAACGATCTGGGCATCTCGCCGAGCGACGTGGTGTTCGAGATCATCGAGTCGGACCACACGCCCAACGCCAACCACCTCAAGTCGCTCATCGCCTATTACCGGCGCACGGGCTTCCGGGTGGCGCTGGATGACCTGGGGGCGGGCTACTCGTCGCTCAACCTCATCCACCAGCTGCGTCCGGACATCATGAAGCTGGACATGGAGCTCATCCGGGGCATCCACCAGGATCCCTACAAGGCCTCCATCACGCGCAAGCTGCTGGAACTCGCGCAGCAGCTCGGCATCCTCACGGTGGCCGAGGGCATCGAGACGCCCGAGGAGCTGCGCTGGGTGCGCGCGCACGGGGTGGACTTCGTGCAGGGCTACCTCATCGCCAAGCCGGCCAGCCCGCCCGTGTCCATCACCCCCCACTTCGTGGACTGACTCAGGGCTCGAGCGCGGGCAGCCGCGTCTGGTCCAGGTTCATCCTCCAGGCCGAGCGCAGCTCGTCGCCGGCGAAGAAGAGCTGGAGTCGCGCCGCGTCGGGATTGCGCTGCGCGACGGAGTCCTCGAGCGTGCCGAGCCGCTGGAGCACGTTCTGGATGAGCCGGGCGCTCTCGCCCCGGCCGATGTCCGCGGTGCTGGCGAGCGCGTCGGACAGCTCTCGCTGGGCGGAGACAACGGCCGGACCGATGGGCTCCTCCCCCGTCTCGAGGAGTCGATCCATGGCGGCGAGCCACTCCTGAGCCCGTGCCAGGCTCCGCAGGCTCTCCTGCCGCAGGAGCTCGGCCTGCTGACGCGCCGCCTGTTCATCGGTGCGCTCCTGCTCGAGCGTCTCCAGGCGGGCCTGGGTCTGCTGGGTGCGCTCCTCGTCCTGGACCTGGAGCAGCTCCAGTCGCGCGCGCAGCTCGTCCAGCTGGGCGGCCTGCACGGCGCTCGTGGCTTCCGCTTCGGTGGGTTCAGTCGAGGGCGCGGGCGCCGTCTGGCCGAGCAGCCAGGAGAGGGAGAGTGCGAGCAATCCGTTCATGGCGTTGAACCTGTCCATTCCTGAACGAGTGGGGACGAAAGGGGCGGGGAGCCCCCGCGCCGTGGCCTCCCGGGCGGGCGGCCAGGCGGCAGTGCGAGACGCTCGCGGCGTCCGTGGGCACCGCGAGCGTCGTTCTCGGGCGCTCCACTAGTAGGTCTTGTCACCCGAGTGATCGGCACCGCCGGTGCTGTCGAGGCTCGGGTTCATGCCCTGGTGGAGGTCCTGGTTGTCGGTCTGGTGATGGCCCGAGCTGTCCAGGCCCTGGTTGATGCCGGGGTCGACCTCCATGCCACTGCCGCCCATGCCGCTGTCGAGCGAGATGCTCTTGGCGATGTTGCTGTCCTTCTCCACGGTGAAGCTGGTGCGCACCTGCTGGCCTTCCTTGAGGTCCTTGATGCGCTTGACGGAGGCGTCCTGGAACTGGGTCTGCTTGTTGACCTTCACGGCGATGACGCCGTTCTCGGTGCGCAGCTTCAGCTCATCCCCGCTGCTCTTGATCACCGTGCCGGAGACCTGCTTCTCGCCGAGCATCTGGTTGGCGGAGGTGCCTGCCTGCTGCTGTCCCGGCTGTTGTCCCTGCTGCTGTTGTTCGTGTTGCAGGTCCTGCTGGGCGCCCGCGCCACCGTAGGCGTCCTGTCCCATCGGCTGGCTGCTCTGGGTCTGCGTCTGCTGCTTGTGCTGCTTGTCTCCTCCGGCGAGGGCGGCCCCCGAGCCGAGCAGCGCCACGGTCGCGAACAGACCCACGATCTTCTTCGTCATGACATCCCTCCTGGTTGATGGCGGTGGCCGTGCCCCCCATGGACGTGCCCGCCGCCACGAAAAGCTAGGTGCGCCTGGTGCCAAGGACACGGTGCCCCGGGGCAGGGGTAGCGGCCCCGCCCGAGCGCTCGGCGGGCGTCCCAACGCGCAGCGCCATGTCGCTCGGAGGGCAGGCGGCTTGAAGTGGAGGGGACTTTTCCCCTACCGTCGGGGCTTCGATCGCGCCGGCCTGGAGCTGGCCCCGACAGGAGTCCTCGTCCCGCATGCCTCCGCCTCCCAAGCAGTCGCCCGCGCCCGTCGCCGAGCCCCTGCCCACGCCGTCCTTTCCGGCCATCGAGGCCTTCATCGAGACCGCCTCCGCCGAGGAGGTGCGCTCGCTCTTCTCTCCGCTGAAGAACGAGCTGGCCAACCTCAAGGGCCCCAAGGCCGAGCACGCCAAGAAGGTCCAGGCCGCCATCTCCCGCACCGAGGAACTGCTGGCCGTGCTGCTGGACACCCGCGAGCAACTGGTCGCGGAGTCACGCGCCAAGGGCCGGAAGTAACTCGGTTTTCTCAGGAAATGACACGTGGGGAGCTCCTCCCACGCAACTGTACGGGCGGATCGGCGATAATCAGGGAAAGGGAGCGCCGGACCCGGTGTTCGAGCCTGGCTCCCAAGTCCTTGGTCGTTCCACCGCCTGGAGAGGAACCATGAAGATCGACAGCAACCTGAACATGCCGCGGATGTCCACCAACCTGACCACGGCGCGCGTGACGCCGGACACGAGCTTCGCCGCTCGCGTGCAGTCGGGTGTGGGTACGGCCGCCAACGCGGTGGCGGGCGGCGTGGGCGTGGTGGCCAACATGGTGCCCGGTGGCTCCGTGGTGTCCGCCGCGGTGTCCTCGCTCACCACCTTCGGCAACAGCAGCGGCTCGGGCTCGGCGCCCTACTACGGCGCGGCGCTCGGCTCGGGGGCCACCTCCCTGAACACCACGGTGGGCGCCGGCGGCGGCGTGCCCGGGGGCGTGGCGGCCGGCGGTGGCCTGGGTGGGATTGGCAACCCGGTGGCCAACATCAGCATCGGCGCGGGCAACCAGGTGACCGTGCCCACCGGCGGCAGTGGCGTGGGCACCGAGTTCAACAGCGAGATGTCCAGCATGTTCACCGAGCAGAAGAAGCTCCTGGGCATGCAGGTGGCCATGCAGCGTGAGAATCAGGTGTTCAGCACCATTTCCAACGTGCTCAAGACGCGGCACGATTCGGCCAAGAACTCCATCGGCAACATCAAGTAGTTCGCGGCCCCGCTCGGCCGCGGGGTTCCAGTGCCCGGGAGATCTCCTTCCGGGCCAGGAAAGGACGCACACGTCACATGGCGGAGACTTCGGAGATCTCGGGCAGCCTCATTCCGCTCGCCAGGCGCGAGGCGATGATCCTCCTCGAGGCGGGCTATCTCTGGCTCGACATGGGCCAGTTCGACAAGGCGCGCGAGGTCTTCGCCGGCGCGGTGGTGTTGATGCCCCGCAGCGAGGTGCCCCAGCTCGCCATGGGCTCGCTGGAGTTCGCCCAGGGACGGCATGACAAGGCCCTCCAGGCCTACCGTGCCGCCCAGCGGCTCGCGCCCCAGTCGGCGCTGCCGCGCGCCCATGTGGGCGAGGCCCTGTTGTTCATGGGCAAGGTGCCGGAGGCCCTCAAGGAGTTGAAGGCCGCCATGGAGTTGGAACCCGAGGGAGACGGGGCGCGTCTGGCCCAGAGCCTCCTCGAAGCCAAGGAAGCGGGGGCACTGCCGCCGCCCTCGGCCAGGCGCTAGTCTGCGCGGATAGGAGGAAATGCCCATGTCGGTCGGTGGAGTCGGACGCGGGGGCGGTAGAGGACGAACCGGGAGCACCGGGAGTACCGGGAGCGCCAAGGGCGCCGTGGGCAAGGCTGCCGCGGGCAAGGCCGGAGGTGCTTCCTTCGGTGGTCAGGTGGACCGCACCGCGGGGCTCGTGGGCCCCTCGGGCATGGTGGGCTCCAGCAACGTGCAGGCGCCCATGGCCCTGGATCCGCTCAGCTCCCAGGCGCTCGCCATCTCCAAGCAGCTCAAGAACGGGAACTTCAAGAGTAAGGAGGAGGCGACGCGCAAGCTCGTCGCCGAGGTGCTCAAGGAGAAGCTCAACATGAAGTCATCGGCCCTGACGACCAAGATCGCGGATGCCCTGCAGGATGACCCCCGTCTGAATCAGGCCCTCGAGCGGTTGTGGTCGAAGGCCGAGTGAGCCGCGCGCTTGGGTCTCGGTGAAGACAAGAAGGTTCTGCTGGAGAAGTACGGCCCCTACGTCCGGTCGTTGGCTTCGACCGTGCGCAAGCAGTTCTCCGCCCAGCTCGAACTGGATGAGCTCCTCGCCTATGGCCAGATCGGCCTGCTCGAGGCGGCGGACCGTTTTGACCCCAAGATGGGGGCCAACTTCCTCACATTCGCCCACTACCGCATCAAGGGCGCCATCTACGATGGCCTCAGAAAGATGGGAGTGCTCAAGGGGGGTGACGCGCGCGGCGCCTACATGGGCGAGCGCGCCACGGCCTATTTGGGAAATCTTTCGGATCGTGAGCAGGGAGGAGGCAACCGCGGAGGGTCCATCGACGATGATGTCATGGAGATTTCCAACGCGGTGGCGGGGCTGGCGATGGTGTTCGCCACCAGCCTCGAGGGCTCGGATGCCCTGGGCTTCACGGACGAGTCCCTGCCGGCGGACCAGCGGCTGGAGCTGGAGCAGCAGCGGGTGAGGGTGAGGGCGGCCATCGAGAAGCTGCCGGAGAAGGAGCGCCGGCTGCTGCAGGGCTACTACTTCCAGGGCAAGACGCTGGAAGAGGCGGGCGCGGAGATTGGGCAGTCGAAGAGCTGGGCGTCGCGGCTGCATGCGCGCGCCATCGAGCGGCTCAAGGAGCTTTTGAACGAGGAGGAACCTTCCTCCCCCGAGGATTCAAGGAGGCAGTCACATGGCGGGTCCAATGGCCGGCGTGTCGGCGGCGCAGATCGCCCAGCAGAAGTCCCAAGACCAGGGCGCGCAACAGGTCAATAAGCAGGGCGCCTCGAAGTTCGACGCGGCCCTGGCCAACAAGACGCAGGGCGTGGAGCAGGTGCAGGGCGCCCAGGCCACCCAGGCGACTCAGGCCACCCAGCGCGCCGACCAGGTGCGTCAGGCCGAGGCCATCGACAAGACGAACAAGGCGGCGTTCAACAAGGCCAACCCCGCCGGCCAGGAGCCCGCCACCGCCAAGGGCGCCCAGGCCGTGGACGCCAAGCCCGAGACCAGCAAGGCCAGCGCGATGATCTCCCACGTGGTGAGCGAGCTGGAGCGCGGCCAGGTCAACATGGAGAAGCTCATCCAGTCGGGTGCGTCCGGGAAGACCTTCTCCAACGCGGAGCTGCTGTCGCTCCAGGCCGGCATGTACAAGTACACGCAGGAACTGGATCTGACGAGCAAGGTGGTCGAGAAGGCCACGAGCGGTCTGAAGGACACGCTCAAGACCCAGGTCTAGCAGGCAACCCGCCTGGCGGTCGTTGTCTTCCGAGGGCGTCTCCTCTAGCGAGGGGGCGCCCTCGGGCGTTGCGGGTCTTTCCAGAGCAGCTCTTGTTGGAAGCACGCCGCCCCATCTAAGCTACGCGCCGCCCATGACGCTCCGACCGTACGCGCTCGCGGCCCTCCTCGTTCTCGCGCTGGGGACTGGCTGCACCATTGATCTGCAACACGAACTGACCGAACAGGACGCCAACGAGATCTACGTCCTGCTCAGCAAGAACGGCATCGCCGCCACCAAGCTGAAGGAAGAAGGCGGCAACGAGCTGCGCTTCCGGATCCAGGTGCCCAAGGCGGACGCGGCCCAGGCGGCCGAGCTGTTGCGCGCGTACTCGCTGCCTCGCCCGATGGAGGCGGGGCTCAACCACTTCGCCAAGGGTGGCATGGTGCCCACCGCCACCGAGGAGCGCGCCATGTTGCTCAAGTCGCTCGGCGGCGAGGTCTCCAACGCCCTCAATCAGATCGACGGCGTGCTGGAGGCCCGGGTCATCGTGATGATTCCGGAGAACAACGATCTCACCCAGCCGGAGAACAAGCCGCTGCCCTCGGCGTCGGTGTTCATCAAGTACCGGCCGGGGCCCAAGAACGAGCCGCCCATCAAGCGCGAGGACATCCAGCAGTTCGTCTCCACGTCGGTGCCGGAGCTCAAGCCCACGGCGGTGACGGTGCTGCTCACACCGGCCATTCCTCCCGACGCGGAGGTGGGCCCGGAGAGCCGGCTGCAGGACGTGATGGGCATGCGCATGACGGCCTCCAGCTTGAGCCAGTTCCGGATGATGGCGGCGGTGGCCGTGCTGCTCATCCTGGCCTCCATCGGTCTGGCGGCCTGGCCGCTCATCCGCGGAGGCGGGGGCGCCGCGGCGGCACGGGCCCGCGCGAAGCGGGATTGATGCGAGCCCCCCGCGTGGTTCGTCTGCGACGTCTCTCTCGAGTGGGGTGACCGTTGGACCAGTTCTTCACCTCGCTGAGCAAGCGACAGCTGATGATGCTCCTGACCGCCATCACCTTCGGGGGTCAGGAGGGCGTCGCCGCGCTCGAGCATCTGCCCGAGGACGAGGCGGAGCTGCTGGTGCATCGCGCCCAGGGCATCCTCCAGATTCCGCGCGACAAGCGCATTCCGCTGCTGGTCCAGGAGATCAAGCGGCTGGTGAAGGATCGGCGCGGGCAGCTCTGGAGCGCGGATCCCGAGCGGCTGGCGGCGCTGCTCAAGCGCGAGCGCGGCGCGCTGGTGGAGGTGATGCTGCGCGCGCTGCCCGGGCCGCTCGCCGAGGCGGTGCGCTCGTACCTGCCCAACACGCGCCAGGTGAAGCTCACGCGCGAGGTGCGGCCTCAAATCCTCGACATCGTGCGCTGGAAGCTGGAGGAGCGCCTCGCCCGCGATGCCTCGGCGCACGTGCCCTTCAAGTTCACCGACGTGCTGATGCTCCAGGCGCGTGAGTTGCTCACGGTGTGTGATCGCCTCGGAGCGCGCGTGCTGGGCCCGGCCCTGGCCGGCGTGCCGGAGGCGGAGCGGGAGGCGGCCTTCGCGCAGCTTCCGCCCCACATGCGCCAGCTCTCCGTGCGCGCCGTGACGGCCAATGCCCCCCGCCGGCTTCCCGAGGAGGAGGCCCACGCGCAGCTCGCGCAGTACGGGGGCATGGAGAACCTGGCCGCGGCCATCCGGGGCGCCGGGGTGCACCGGCTGGCGCGCGCGAGCGTGGCCCAGTCCGCCGAGTTCGCCGCCCGCCTGGTGGAGAAGCACCGCGGGGAGTTCGGGCAGATCCTCGCGAAGTGGGTGCGCGAGGAGCGCGCCAAGCCGACGAGCCGCGGGGATGGGGGCCGCACCGACATCGTCACCGACCTCGAGCGGCTCGCGGCCCGAGGGCTCATCGATCGGCCCGTCCGGCTGAGCCCGCCCCGTCCGCCGGCCCTCGGTCCCCCGCCCGCGATGAAGGGGGCTCCGGTGCCGCGCCGGTCTTCCGTGGCCGTGCCCGCGCCCGCGCTCACGTCCGGGGGGCAGCGCAGGGATCCCATCGCCGAGCGCGAGGCGCGCCGGGCGGGCGCCGCCAGCCTCAGCTACGCGGACCGGCAGAAGGCGCTCGTCGCGCCCGAGCCCGCGCGCGTGAGCCGGGGCTCGCCCCTGCCCCGGGGGACCCGGGACGGGGTGCAGAGGGCCGTGGATCCGGGGGGCGCCACGCTGCCGCCCCGCCGCTCCCGGGTCAACGAACAGCCGGCCGTTTCCGTCTCGGACGCGGAGGGCTCGCGCATCTTCCGCTCCCCGCTGGCGCGCACGCAGAGCCGGGGCGTCGTCCTGCCCCCCGCGCCCCGGGACGCCGCCGAGCGCCCTCCCCGGGTGGTGGGCACCAATCCGGGGGGCCGGCGCGAGGACACCCAGTCCGGGAGGGGCGAGCGACCTCGGCCGGGGGGCGCGAGTGGGCGTGGACCTCGGGGCGGAACGCGCTAGCATCCCCGCGACAAGGAGCTTTCCATGGCAGTTGGCAAGGTGATCAAGGGCGATTCGGGGTCGGAGCCATTGCCCGGTGGGGATCGGCCCTCGCTGCGTGCGCCGCGTCCCGGCGTGATGAACGCCGAGGTCTTCGAGGCCCGGCAGTCGGCCCAGGTCATCCTCGAGGAGGCGCAGCGGGAGAAGGAGCGCATCCTCGCGGAGGCCCAGCGCGAGCGCGAGGATCTGCTCGCCAAGGCGCGCGATCAGGGCCGCCAGGAGGGCCTGTCCCAGGTCACCGAGCTCATGGTGCGCGCGAAGATGCACGCGGGGGAGCTGCTCGCCCAGCAGGAGCGGGACGTCGTGGCGCTGGCGTGCAGGATCGCCGAGAAGATCATCGGCCGGGACGTGGAGCGCGACCCCTCGTTGCTCGCGGAGATCTGCGCCAGGGCCATCGAGGAGCTGCGCAACGCGCGGGCGGTGGTGCTCCGGGTGAACCCCAAGTCGGCGGCGGTGCTGCGCGCGCGCAAGGCGGAGCTCATGGAGCTCATCGGCCGGGCGGTGGACGTGGCCATCCGCGAGGATCCGGACGTGGCCCCCGTGGGCTGCATCGTGCAGACGGAGTTCGGCACGGTGGACGCGCAGCTGCCCACCCAGTTCGAGATGCTCCAGAACGTGCTGTTACCTGATCAGGGCAGGAAGGAAGGCCCCGCGTAAGCCATGGCCATCGATCTCTCGCACTACTCCGCCCTCATCAAGGAAGCGCCGCTGTTCCGGGTGCGCGGCCGCGTCACCGAACTGACGGGCCTGGTCGTCAAGGCGAGCGTGCCCGGCGTGCGCGTGGGCGAGCTGGTCATCATCAAGGGCCATGGGGGCCGCGCCTCGGTGAAGGCCGAGGTGGTGGGCTTCCAGGGCGACGAGGTGATGCTCATGCCGCTCGGCGAGCTGTTCGGCATCGGCCCGTCCAGCGAGGTCATCCCCACGGGCCGGCCGCTGTCCATCAAGTGTGGCTACGAACTGCTCGGGCGCGTGCTCAACGGCATTGGCGAGCCCATGGATGGCATGCCCCTGCCGGAGGGGCTGCCGGACTGGTCGGTGGACCGGGACTGTCCAGACCCCTTCACGCGCCAGCGCATCGAGCGGCCCCTGCCCCTGGGCGTGCGCTGCATCGACGGACTGCTCACGGTGGGCGAGGGCCAGCGCGTGGGGCTCTTCGCCGGCTCGGGCGTGGGCAAGTCCACGCTCATGGGGCAGATCGCGCGCAACACCAAGGCGGACCTGTGCGTGGTGGCGCTCATCGGCGAGCGTGGCCGCGAGGTGCGTGAGTTCATCGAGGACGCCATGGGCGAGGAGGGCATGAAGCGCTCCGTGCTGGTGTGCGCCACCTCGGACCAGCCCAGCCTCGTGCGTCTGCGCGCCGCCTACGTCGCCACGGCCATCGCCGAGTTCTTCCGCGAGCGCGGCGGCAACGTGCTCTTCATGCTCGACACGGTGACGCGTCTGGCGCGTGCCCAGCGTGAGATCGGCCTCGCCATCGGCGAGCCTCCGGCGCGCCAGGGCTATCCGCCGAGCGTCTTCTCCATGCTGCCGCGCATCCTCGAGCGCACGGGCAACTCGCAGAAGGGCAAGTGCACCGCCATCTACACCTGCCTCGTGGCCGGCGGTGACATGGAAGACCCCATCGCCGACGAGGTCCGCGGTATTCTCGACGGCCACTACATCCTCAACCGTGCCCTGGGCGAGCGCAACCAGTGGCCCGCCATGGACGTGCTCGTCAGCCTCTCGCGTGTGATGAGCCACATCGTCTCCAAGGAGCACAAGAAGGCGGCGGGCAAGCTGCGCGAGACGCTCTCCACCTACGAGAAGCAGCGCGACCTCATCCTCCTGGGCGCCTACCAGTACGGCACGGATCCGCGCACCGACTACGCCATCGACAAGTACGACGCGATCATCGACTTCCTCAAACAGGACACCGACTCCAACAGCCCCTTCGAGGTGACGGTGCAGAAGCTCATCGAGCTCTTCGAGGAGTAACGCGCTCGCGCCGTTTGGAGATAGGATGAGGGCACCATGCCCCCCTATCGATTGCAGACCTTGATCGAGATGCGCGAGCGCGCGAAGGAGGAGGCCGAGCAGGCCTTCTCCGCCGCCGTCAAGGCCCTGGCGAAGGAGAAGGAAGAGCTGCAGCGTCTCGAGGAGGAACTCGTGACGCGCAAGGCCATGCGCAAGCAGAAGGTCCAGGAGTACCTCCAACAGGTGATGGCCAAGGGCGTCACCGGCATTGGCGGCTTCAACCAGATGAACCGCTACGAGGAGCGTCTCAAGGACGAGGAGGCGCAGCTCGCCCTGGAGGTCGAGCGCCAGAAGGACGCCGTCATCACCGCCGAGAAGCTCGTGGAGCAGCGGCGCCGGGAGATGGCCGAGGCGGCCAAGGAGCTCAAGGCCATCGAGAAGCACAAGGAGAACTGGAAGAAGCAACTCAAGGAAGAGCGCGACAAGCGGGAGGAAATGAACCAGGAGGAGATCGGGAACACCTTGTTCATGATGCGCCAGCGAAAGTAGACTCGGGCCCCCCCAGGTGGTGAAGCGATGAGCCGAGTCGAAGACGATCGTCAGGCGGAGAGAGCCGCTGAGCTGCGGGCCCAGGAGAAACGGCTCCAGGAGGCGAAGGCCAAGCAGCGTCAGGAAGGCGCCTCCGCGTTCTCCAAGCTCGTGGGGCAGCAGAAGGACGCCCAGAGCGCTCAGCAGCAGAAGGCCACCCAGACCCCTCCCCAGTCGCTGGGCAAGTCCGTCCTCGCCCGCCTCCAGGAGGGCAAGGGCGGCGACGTGCGCGGCCTGCAGCGCCAGACGGGCAAGGCCGAGGCGGACTCCGTCGCCGAGGGGCGTCAGAAGGACTTGTCCCAGGGGACGCAGGAGACCCAGGCCCGGCAGGGCGATCAGGGCGTGCTGCGCTCGCGCGTCGAGTCGCGCTCGGCGGACACCCGCGCGGCCGACGAGCTCTTGCTCAAGCGCGGCGAGGAGTCCGAGCAGAGCAACGAGACCGCGGCCGCGGGGGCCCAGACGAGCCGGAGCAAGGGCGCGCTCAAGACGGACGCGGACGGTGGTGGCAAGGGTGGGGGCGACGAGGGCAAGGACAAGAAGGACGGGGAGCTGGCGGCGGGCTTCCGCTTCAACCCGGCGCTGATGGCGCCCGTGCCCGTGGCGCAACCCAAGCCCAACACGGGCTCGGAGCGGCTGCGCGCCATCGCCAATGAGATCGCCCAGAAGATCGTCGAGCGGGTGCGCGTGGGCACCAACGCCGCGGGCAACGCGGAGTTCCAGATCGAGCTGCGCGGCGACGTGCTCAGCGGCCTGTCCATCAAGCTCAGCGCGAAGAACGGGAAGATCCACGCCGTCTTCAGCGGCAAGGACCGGGACGTGCTCAAGATGCTCGAGGGGCAGCGTGAGGGTCTCAAGAACGCCCTGGCGAGCCGGGGCCTCACGCTCGAGGACATGAGGGTCGAGGCCAAGACATGAGCCTCGATACGGATGACGGGCCGGGTGAGGAGCGCACGATGGTGGTCGATGCGCGCAAGCTCAAGCCCCGCTCATCGAAGCCCTGGAAGCCCCACGTCTTCCCCCGTCTGGAGAAGGTCTCCCTCACGGAAACCCGGCTGCTCGAGCGGCTCACGTGGCTCAAGCCCGGGGCCGAGGCCGTGGAGGCGCTGGGCGAGCGCTTCAAGGCCATCTTCGACACCCAGGTCGGCTTCGGCCTGGAGTCGTCGCGGGTGCTCGGCTCGGGCGAGCTGCGCCGTGTGCTCGCCGAGCCCACCTTCCTGTGCTTCCTGGTGCCCGGAGGGCATCGCGGACGCGCGGTGCTGGAGGTCGAGCTGTCGCTGGCGCACGCGGCGGTGGATCTGCTCCTGGGCGGCGCCGGCGAGACCGTGGGCCTGCGGCCCCTGACGGACATCGAGGAGGGCGTGGCGAGCTTCGTCGTGCTCGAGGCGATCCGCGCCCTGATGCCGGGGACGGAACCCCAGCAGGGCCGGCTGCGGCTGGAGGGCGTGGCGCGCGGGGTGGACGAGGCGGTGTCGCGGCTGAGCGAGGAGGCCCAGGTGGCGGTGCTCCAGCTGCGCGCCCGGCTCGGCACCCAGGAGGGCATGGTGCGCCTGTTCCTGCCCGCCAGCGTGTTGGAGAGCCTGACGCCGGAGCCCGCGCCCGAGCAGCGGCGCTCGCTGCTGCGCATGGACATGGAGGCCCACTTGAGCCGCCTGTCCTCGGTGCGCACCTGGCTGCGCGCGGAGATCGGCCTGGCGGAGATCAGCCACCACGACCTGGCGAGCCTCCGGGTGAAGGACGTGGTGCTGGTGGACGAGTTCTCGGCCCGGCCGGACCAGGGCGCGGAGGGCACGGCGCGGCTGTTCCTGGGCCTCGGCCGCAAGGGCTTCCTGGCCTCGGAGGTCTTCGTCGAGGACGGCCTGTACCAGGCGCGCATCACCGAGGTGGTGCTCACCGAGCCGTCTCATCTGGATCGGCGGGTCCCCTCCGAGTCGGACGAGGCCGCGGCGGAGGCCCTGAGCGGCTCGGATGATGAGGCCAGCGGGGAGGGGGAGGAGTACACCAACCCCGAGTCGGACAACCCCACGGCGGAGAGTGGAGAGATGGAAGACCAGATGGATGCAGGCGACCTGCTGGGTGACATCCCGTTGCAGATTTGCGTGGAGCTCGCCCGGGTGCCGGTGACGGCGGATGACGTGGTGTCGCTGCGGGCGGGCCAGGTCGTCGAGCTGCACCGCGCGCCGGGCGAACCCGTGGACCTGTCGGTGAACGGCAAGGTGGTGGCACGGGGTGAACTGGTGGAGATCGAGGGCCAGCTGGGTGTGCGCATCCTCTCGCTCGCCGGCTGAGGCCCCGCTCCCAGGCAGGCAGGCGAGGCGCAAGGGCAGGGGGGCCCGTGGCGGTCTCCCGTGCAATGAACTAGCCTCGCGGCCCACCATGGCCGTCCCATCCGTTTTCTCCGCGCGTCATGTCCTGGCGCTCTGCGCCTGCCTTTGGCTGGCACCGTCGGCCCGGGCCGAGGAGCCCACTGCCGTGCCCGCCGCCGAGCTCGCGCTCCCGCCGTCCGGCGTGTCCGCTCCCGCGAGCGCCGTGGAGGGCGCCGCTCCGCCGTCGGCACCGGTCGAGGTGCCACCCGAGTCCGATCTGACGTCCGGCGTGGAGGCGCCCACCGAGAGCCTCGGGTGGATGCTCATGCGCACGCTGGTGGTGTTCGGCGGGGTGATGGCCCTCATCTACCTCACGCTCAACGTGGGCCTGCGCAAGCTCATGGGCTTGCAGGGCGTGCCCGTGGGGCAGCAATCGGTGGTGTCGGTGGTGGAGCGCCTGGCGTTGGATCAGCGCCGCACCCTCTTCGTGGTGAAGGCCGCGGGCGAGTACCTGCTGGTGGGCGGTGGCGAGAATGGCCTGCAGCTGCTCTCGAAGCTCGACACCGGGGCGGTGGAGAACATCCGCTCCGCGCCGCCTCCGTCCAACGTGATGCCGCTGTCCCCCTTCCTCAAGAAGCTCATCGCCCGTCGCGACGCCACTCCGCCGGGTTCCACCCCTCCGAGCGTCCCCCGTCCGCCGGACGCCGCCTGAAGAGCCGACCCGTGAGAGTCATGCCCAGCGTTCGCCTCCCCGTCCCGCGTCTCAAACCCTGGCTGTTCGGCCTGGTCTTTGCGTTGGAGCCCGTCCTCGCCTTCGCCGCCAGGCGCGGTGGCTCGGGCCCGGACTCCGCCGTGGCCGTCGAGTCGGTCAACCCCGAGTCCTTCGCCTCGCGGCCGCTCGTGCTCATGCTGGCGCTGGCCGCGCTGTCGCTCGTCCCCTTCGTGTTGATGATGGTGACGAGCTTCGTGAAGATCTCCGTGGTGCTGTCCATCGTGCGCCAGGCGCTGGGCACCCAGCAGATTCCGCCCACCCAGGTCATCACCGGCCTGGCCATCATCCTCACCATCTACATCATGGCGCCGGTGGGTCAGGCCATGTACCGGGCGGCCGAGGTGGACATCATGGCCAAGGGGCCCAGCCTCCTGTCCTCGGAGTCGGTGGGCACCCTGCTGGAGGCGGCCAACAAGGCCAAGGAGCCCCTGCGCGCCTTCCTCAACAAGAAGATCACCGCCAAGGATCGCTCGCTCTTCTTCAACCTGGCCAGGCTGCGCGCCACCGAGGAGGACCGCGCGGCCCTCACCGAGCGGGACTTCATGATCATCATCCCCGCCTTCGTGGTGTCCGAGCTCAAGCAGGCCTTCCAGATCGGCTTCCTGCTCTTCGTGCCCTTCCTGGCGGTGGACATGGTGGTGGCCAACATCCTCCAGGCGCTGGGCATGAACCAGCTGTCGCCCACCACCGTCTCCATGCCCTTCAAGCTGCTCCTCTTCGTGGTCGTCGACGGCTGGTACCTCATCGCCAAGGGCCTCGTCGTCGGCTACCTGTGAGACGCCCATGAATCAGCTCACGAGCATCGTCCAGCAAGGCCTCACCCTGGTCATCATGGTGTCGCTGCCCCCGGTGTTGATGGCCCTGATGGTGGGTCTCATCATCGCCGTCTTCCAGGCCACCACGCAGATCCAGGAGCAGACGCTCTCGTTCGCGCCCAAGCTCATCACCGTGTTCCTGCTGCTGGCGCTGATGGGCCCGTGGATGGGCAGCCAGTTCGCGCGCTTCACCATCCTCATCTTCGAGCAGTTCCCCGTGCTCATCCGATGAACGTCTCCGAAGTCATCGCCCGGCTGACCGAGCAGGCCAACTTCTCGCTCGCCATCTTCACGATGGGCCTGCTCATGTGCCGGATCATGCCGGTGCTGGTGCTCTCGCCGTTGCTCGGCGAGGAACAGGTGCCTCCGGAGATCAAGATGGGCGTGGGCATCACGCTCTCCGCGGTGATGTTCCCCCTGGTGCGCCACCGCATCGGGGCGCTGCCCACCAGTTCGCTGCCCTACATCGCGCTCCTGCTCAAGGAGATCTTCATCGGGGTGTCGCTCGCGCTCATCGTCAGCAAGGTGTTCGAGGCGGCGCGCGTGGCGGGCAACCTCGCCGACTCCATGGCGGGCACCAACAGCGCGCAGCTCCAGGCGCCGCTGGTCAACGACAAGGTGACGCTGCTGGCCAACCTCAAGGGGCAGCTGTCGGTGGTGATGTTCTTCACCCTCAATGGCCACCACCTGATCATCCAGGCGATCGCCGAGAGCCTCGAGATCGTCCCGTTGGACCGCTTTCCGCGCTTCAGCTCGGGCTCGTGGCCCTTCTTCGAGCTGTTCATCCGCTCCTTCGCGGACATCCTCACCATCGCCATGGCGCTGGCCGCGCCCACCCTGCTGACGGCCTTCGTGACGGACGTGGCGCTGGGCGCCATCAACCGCATGGCGTCCCAGGTGCAGGTGTCCTTCCTCGCCCAGTCCCTCAAGCCCCTGGCCACGGTCGTCGTCACCTCCATCGCCTTGAGCCTCATCATGGGCCGCATGCAGCAGGAGTTCGTCCACATGCTGGCCCTGCTTCGCGACGCGCTGCGCCTGCTCGGTTGAGCCGGGGAAACGCTCCATGTCCGACGAGAAAACAGAAGAACCCTCACAAAAGAAGCTCGATGACGCCCGGAAGAAGGGCCAGGTCTGGAAGAGCAAGGACCTGACGGGCGTGGCCGGACTGGTGGTGGGCCTGGGCGTCGTCAAGGGGATCTGGTCCACGTTCGAGCAGAAGATCACCGAGCTCTTCCACTTCAGCTTCGAGCACATCGCGCACCCGGAGGACATCCAACAGGCGACCTACCAGCTCGCCTCCCTGACGCTGCAATCCATCTTGCTGGTGTCCCTGCCGGTGGTGTGCGCGGTGGCCATCATGGGCGGCCTGCTGGACTTCCTCCAGGTGGGCGCGCTCTTCACGATGGATCCGCTCATCCCCAAGCCGGAGAAGCTCAACCCCATCGAGGGCGCCAAGAACCTCATCTCCAAGAAGACCATCGTCGAGATCATCAAGAACGTCCTGAAGATGACGGTGGCCGGCTACGTGACGTACGGGGCGCTCAAGGGCGCCATGCCCATGGTGATGGAGTCGGTGCGCCGCGACGTGCACGTGACGCTGTTCATCATGGGCGAGCTCATCTTCATCGTCGCCACGCGCGTCGTCATGGTGTTCTTCCTCTTCTCCATCTTCGACGTCTGGTGGCAGCGCAAGGCGTACATGAAGGACCAGATGATGTCGAAGGAGGACGTGAAGAAGGAATACAAGGAGAGCGAGGGCGATCCGCACCAGAAGGCCCACCGCAAGCAGGTGGCGCACGAGATGCTGGAGGAGGCGCAGATGCACGCGGTGCAGAGCGCGGACGTCATCGTCACCAACCCGGACCACGTCGCCGTGGCGCTCAAGTACGACAAGGAGAAGGACACGGCGCCGCGGGTGATCGTCAAGGGGCTGGACTCCAGGGCCGAGCGCATCAAGGCGCTCGCGCGCGAGCGGGACGTGCCCACGCTGCGCAACGTGCCCCTGGCGCATGCGCTGTTGCGCGTGGACGTGGGCGAGGAAGTCCCCGAGCAGCTCTATGATGCCGTCGCCGAGGTGCTCAACTTCGTCTACGGCCTGAAGAACGACACGCCCGCGGCGCGGGCCTGAGAGGCACTCCCATGAACGACGATGTCGAGATGGCGATCGCGCTCCAGTACGACAAGGACAAGGACGCGGCGCCGCGCGTGGTGGCCAAGGGGCTGCGCCTCAAGGCGGAGAAGATCCGGGAGATCGCCCGCCAGAACAACATCCCCCTCATGAAGAACGTGGCGCTCGCCAACGCCCTCTACCGGGTGGACGTGGGCCAGGAAGTGCCCGAGGAGCTCTACGACGCGGTCGCGGAGATCCTCAACTTCGTCTACGAGTTGCAGCGCGCCGGGCAGGCAGGCGGCAAGCGCTGAGGGGTAGGGGCTGGACGGCACCGCCCCTCCTGGAGTGAAATCCGCCCCCGCCATGGCCAAAATCAACAACCAACCCCCCCGAGCGCCACTCTGGCCCTGGGGGGGACCCCGCGCGGTTCGCGAGAAGCTGGTCGAGCCCTCGCAGTTCGACCGCAAGAAGCGCAAGGCTGGCAACCCCAAGAATCCAGCGCTCGCCTCGGCGGCCCTGCTGGACTTCATCGGTCCGGCGCACTCCTCGGAGGAGCTGCGGCTGCCCACGCCTCCCCAGCCCCGGGGCCATGACGCGGACCTCGAGGGCTTCTCGGACCGGCCCTTCCTGGGCAGCGTGGCGGGCCGCGCGGACACCGAGCAGCGGCAGTTGCTCGAGCGCAGCCTGTCGCTCATCAACACGACGCCCGAGCGCATGGAGCGCCTCAAGGGCCTGTTGCAGCGCGAGGCGCAGATGCTCTCGCTCGTGAGCCAGGTGCACGCCGACATCCAGGACATCCAGCGCCGCATGCGCGAGGAGCAGCAGGAGGAGGGGTACTAGTCGATGGCCACCGCACAGCGCGTGAACAACAACCAGGACGAGGCGAAACTCGCCGCTCAGCTCCAGCGGTGGGCCGAGGGCAAGGCGACGCTGCGCGACGTGCGCGGCTACACCGACGAGGAACTCTACGCCATCGCCAAGACGGCCTACGTCTTCTTCTACCAGGGCCGCATCGCCGAGGCGCGCACCCTCTTCCAGGGGCTCTACGCCGTCAACCCGGCGGACGGCTACTTCGCCAAGGCGCTCGGGGTGGTGGAGATGGCCGCCGGCAACGCGCAGGGCGCCCTGGCCGCCTACGACGTCGCCCTCAAGCTGGATGGCCGTGACGCCCAGGCCTACGTGGGCCGCGCCGAGGTCCGGCTGTCGCTCGGGCAGCGCTCCCAGGCGGTGGAGGATCTGCGCCGCGTGGCCTCCCTGCTTCCCGAGCAGGAGCCCCTGGCCCAGAAGGCCGCCGCGATCCTCAGCGGACTGCTCCAGCGGTGAGTGGCCCGAATATTGCGCTGTGAGAAGTAAATTCCCGGGCGGCAAGCTTGATCGGTTAGTTCGTTTCTTCCTAGTATGACCGCTGACTTCCCCAGGAAGTCTCATCCCCCCCCTTGAAGAGGCCTGTTCATGGCGAAAGGCAAGTCGAAGTCAGAGTACGCGGTCCCGGTCGAGCCGCCCGAACTGGTGGCGAAGCGGGATCGGCTTCTGGCTGCGCTCGAGAAGCAGGCCGGTACGGCCAAGGGGACGGCGCAACCCGTGATGCGCAAGATGTACGAGCTGCTCGCCAACACCAAGGTGGGCGCGCCGTTCAGCATGAACCTCTACGTGGACGTGAAGAACGCCTTCGTGCGCTTCATGAAGGATCCCGTCCTTCCGCCTCCGCCCATCATCATGGAGTGCGTGGAGTTCATGCAGGAGCGGCTCGTCACGGTGGGCTTCTCCGGGCAGATGGAGTGGCCCGAGGGGGCGCCGCCGGTGCCCGCGGCCTTCTCCAAGGTGAACCTCGCCGAGGGGGTTCCCACGAAGTCGGCCGGGGCTTCGAAGTCGGCCCCCGCGCCCAAGCGGGCCCGGGGTGCCCAGGATGGTTTCGAGAGCCCCCCTCGCCGGGCGCCCGTCGTCGCTCAGCTGGACGGGCATGTCCCCGAGCCCATCACGCCCAAGACCGAGACCCAGCAGCTCGATTCCTTCAAGACGTGGATCCAGAGCCCTGATCTCGGAAAAACGAAGGGTTAGCCCCCCCCCCAAGAGTGCCCGGCGGCCCCGGGAAAAGCCGGAGGAAATCAGCAGGAAACTCCGGAGCGCATGGGCCGATAATCAGTTTGTAGGCAGTTTGCTTCGCCCCCCCCGATTTCGGCCCCGACAGAGGGCCTGAGGAGAACACCATGGGTTCCTTGATGGGTATTGTCGGCAACGCGCAGGGTGGTATCGGCGGTCTGTCCGCGGCTCAGAACCAGATGCTCGCGAACGCCCCCGCGGAGATGAAGCCCTTCCTCGAGGCGCAGATGAAGATGCAGAAGGAGCAGGAGCTTCTGCAGCTCATCACCCAGATGATGAAGCAGATGCACGAGATGGCGATGTCCGTCATCAAGAACATCGGCGGGTAGTCGCTTCTCCATCAAGCGAGCTTCCAGAACCGGCCTCGTATGGTCCTCCCGTCAGGGGGGGCTCCATACGGGGCCGGTTCTTTTTTTCGTGCCTGGGGTCCGTGTCGGCTTCTTCCGGTGGTGCCGCCCTCGCGCTCCCAGGAGCCCGAAAAATGGGTGGAGAAAATCAGCAGGAAACTCCGGAGCGCGTGGGCCGATAATCAATTTGTAAGCTGTTTGTTTCCCCCCCGATTTCGGCCCCGACAGAGGGCCTGAGGAGAACACCATGGGTTCCTTGATGGGTATTGTCGGCAACGCGCAGGGTGGTATCGGCGGTCTGTCCGCGGCTCAGAACCAGATGCTGGCGAACGCCCCCGCGGAGATGAAGCCCTTCCTCGAGGCGCAGATGAAGATGCAGAAGGAGCAGGAACTTCTGCAGCTCATCACCCAGATGATGAAGCAGATGCACGAGATGGCGATGTCCGTCATCAAGAACATCGGCGGGTAGTCGCTCCTCCAGCAAGCGAGCTTCCAGAACCGGCCTCGTATGGCTCTCCCCTCGGGGGGAATCCATACGGGGCCGGTTTCGTTTCGTTTCCCCTGTGGCCGCTCGTGGGGGGCCTCCGTCGGGTCATCGTTCCCAATCGTTCCCGGTGGTTTCCGAAACTTTTGGAAATCGCATTTAAATGCACCGGAAACTCGGGCACTCAGATTCCGATAATCTGTTTGTAGGGTCGCTGTCGGTCCCCCCATCAATCAACTCAGCCCCGAGCGGGCTGGAGGAAAAATCCCATGTCTTCCATCAAGGACATCAGCAACGTTGCTCGTGGTGTCATGACGGCTCTGCCCCAGCAGCAGAATGTGTTGTCCGCAGCGCAGGCGCTGCAGACGGCCCAGGGGTTGCTCAATGAGCTGGGGTCGCAACTGGCCGGCATCGGCCAGGGGACGACCACCACGACCACCACCACGACGACGACCACCACCACCACGAGCACCACGGCGGCGGGTGCGGCGGGCGTGCCTGGCTCGGCGGATCAGCTCTTCCCCCCCAACCGCTCGATCATGGACATCTTCAACGCGGTCGTGGGGACCTCGGGTCCGTGCACGCCGGCCAGTCCTTCGCCGACCGACTCGAGCCACCCCTCGGGCAGCCTGAAGACGAGCCCCAACGGCGTCATCACCACCCCCGGTGGCTACAAGATCGAGGCGACGAGCCAGCACGAGTGGAAGATCACCGGTCCGGACGGCAAGTCCACGCGCGTGTGGGGTGACCCGCACGTCGACGAGGGTGACGGCGGCAAGTGGGACTTCAAGCGCGACAGCACCTTCGTGCTCGGCGATGGCACCCGCATCAACGTCTCCACCGTGCCCGCGGACAACAACATGACCGTGACCGGCGGCCTGGAGATCATCTCCGGCAACGACCGGGTGAAGGTCACGGACATCGACAAGGGCAAGGGCAAGGTCGGCAACGTCACCCAGGACGGCTACGCGCACGCCAACAGCTTCGGCGGCAAGGACGTGTTCGTCATGGGCAAGGAGACCGACGACTGGTCCTTCCAGGGCAAGGAGGTCATCGGCAGCAACAACGGCGGTGAGTCCTTCAAGCTCGGCAACGAGCTCAAGCCCGGCGCCGCCACCCCCAATGGCAACACCGGCATCGTGCCGCCCAAGGCCGGCAACACCTACCTCGACAAGCTCAGCAACCTCTTCGGCCAGCTGTCGCGCGTGTTCGAGACGCTCAGCAAGCTCACCAAGCAGCTGCAGAACCGCAACCCGT
This sequence comes from Cystobacter fuscus DSM 2262, assembly GCF_000335475.2. Classification (NCBI taxonomy): domain Bacteria; kingdom Pseudomonadati; phylum Myxococcota; class Myxococcia; order Myxococcales; family Archangiaceae; genus Cystobacter; species Cystobacter fuscus. The sequence continues at coordinate 87,939 of NZ_ANAH02000027.1, forward strand.
TCGAGTCGCAGCGCCCGACCCCCCGCCCGCTGCCCTGGCTGCAGAACCGCCAGAACCAGCTGCAGACCAGCTTCCAGGACATCGGCCGCATGATGGATCGCATGATGGCCCTGGAGCAGCTCCGCCAGAGCATCAGCCAGTTCCGGCCGCGTTACTAATTCGACGTCCTCACGCTAGACTCGCAAGGCGGGAAAGTCCTCGAGGCTTCTCCCGCCTTCTTTTTTCTCCCCATCTTCTCCCCATGGGTACTTCCATGAGCAATTCCCAGCAGAAGCCCGCGTCCAAAACGCTCGCCATTCCCGCGGATGCGGGGGAGCGACTCGTCCTGGGAGAAATCTCCCCGGCGGAGTTCCTCGGCATTCCCCGCGATCGCCTCTATGAGATCGCCACCCGCGGCCACGAGCTGCTCGTCACGGGCAAGCTCAAGGATGCCCTGGAGATCTTCAAGGGGCTCGTGGCGGCCTCGCCCCATGACAGCGTCTTCCACTGCAACCTGGCGGCGGTCTACGTCCAGCTCGAGCAGATCCCCGAGGCCATGGAGGAGTACACCCGGGCGATCGAGCTCAACATCGGCAACGTGGATGCGCTGGTGGGGCGCAGCGAGCTGTTCCTGCGCGAGAACCGCGTCGTCGAGGCGCTCCAGGACATCAAGTCCGTGCTGAAGTACGACCCCGAGGGCAAGCGCGAGAACACCAAGCGCGCCCGCATCACCCTGGCGTCGCTGCAGAGCGCGGCGGATGCCGCTTCCAAGTCGTAGCCGTCCCGCCCGCCTGGAGGAGGGGGCGCTCTTCCCCGCTCCCTCTTCCCGGGTCCTCCCGGAGTTTTCGCGGGGCTACTGGCGCCGGTAGATCGTCGCGAGTGCCGTGCCCCAGTCCGTGCGCATCACCTTCATCTTCACGAAGGCGAACGCCGGGGTCTTGATGGTCTGCCCCGCCAGGACGACCCGCGCGCCGGGGCGCAGCTCCTCGAGCTTGTGGGTGAGCTGCTCCATCGTCTCCTGCGGGTAGCACGTGCCGTGCGCGAACAGCACGTCGGCGGAGGAGAGATCCTGCTCGAGGAAGTCCCCGTCGATGAACTCGATGCGCTGCTGGGCGTACTCGGCGGGCAGTTGGGGCCGCACCTCGGCCTCGTAGCGGGCGAGCACCTTTCGCGCCGCGTCTCCCAGTCCGGGGAACAGCTCGATGCCCACCACCCGGCTGAAGGGGAAGGTGAGCGCCGCCAGGAGGGTGGCCTTGCCCGTTCCCGAGCCGAGATCGAAGAAGACCTCCCCGGGCCCGGGTGCGGCCTCGTTGAGCACGTCGTGGAAGGCCAGGGGGACCACCTCGCCATAGGTGGTTCCCGCTTCCTGCAGGCCCGTGCGTTCCTTCTCGTGCCGGGCGATGTCGTAGCCGGAGAAGCCAGAGTAGAGCTGCTCGAAGATCTCCTGGGCGCGCGTGATGTCCATGGGGGCCATCCTAGACCGCCGGACTGGCTCGTCGAGGAGGCTTCCGCCCGTTCGCGCGGGCGTAGTATGGTCCCGGTCGCCTGTTTTTCCGGACTGCACCCACCATGGCGAACTCCGACTCCCAGAAACCCGACCTGCTCGTGAATGCCATGCAGGCCTTCCTTCTGTACGAACAGGGGCGGTACGACGAGGCCCGTGTCCTCTTCGAGGAACTGGCGGAGCGGGATGCCACGGAGGGGTATTACCGCACGGCGCTCGGGGCCATCTGCCTGGCGATGGACGGCTTCGACAAGGCGCTGGAGTATTTCAACCAGGCGCTGCAGCTCAACCCCGAGGACACGGCCGCGCTCATCAACCGCGGCGAGGTGCACCTGCGGCTGGGCAACACGCTGGAGGCGGCGCGCGACTTTTCTCGCGTGGTGGAACTGGATCCCGACAACCAGGATCCCCTCACCGAGCGGGCGCGGGTGCTGGCCGACGCGGCGTGGCAGAGCGCGGAAGACGCCCAGCGGGACCTGGGGGAGGTCCAGGAAGGGTAGGGCCCCGCTTCACGCTCGTCCGCTCCGGGACGGGCCGAGCATGACGAGCCCCTGGTGGGGGGGAGGCTTGGGAAAGAGACGGGGTCTCGCTAGTATCGCGGGCCGCATGTCCGCCCAGAGCAACGGCTTTCTCTCCAAATACTCCGACATCGTCCTCGCAGTCGTGGTGGTGGCCATCATCGGGATGCTCATCGTCCCGCTGCCCACGTTGCTGCTGGACGTGCTGCTCACCCTGAACATCAGCATCTCCGTGGTGCTGTTGCTCATCTCCCTCTACGTGCCGCAGGCGCTACGGTTGTCGGTGTTCCCGACCCTGTTGCTCATCACCACGATGTTCCGGTTGGCGCTCACCGTCTCCACGACGCGTCTCATCCTGCTGACGGGAGACCCGGGAGAAGTGGTCGAGGCGTTCGGCCACTTCGTGGTCCAGGGCAACATGGTCGTGGGTCTGGTCATCTTCGTCATCCTCGTCATCGTGAACTTCATCGTCATCTCCAAGGGCAGCGAGCGCGTGGCGGAAGTGGCCGCGCGCTTCACCCTGGACGCGATGCCCGGCAAGCAGATGTCCATCGACGCGGACATGCGCGCGGGTTCCATCGACCAGGACGAGGGCAAGCGCAAGCGCCGCGACCTGGAACGCGAGAGCCAGTTGTTCGGCGCCATGGACGGCGCGATGAAGTTCGTCAAGGGCGACGCCATCGCGAGCATCATCATCACCGTCATCAACATCGTGGGCGGCCTCGTCATCGGCGTGATGCAGAAGGGCATGGACGTGGCGAGCGCGGCGACCAAGTACACGCTGCTCACCATCGGTGACGGTCTGGTCGGCATGATTCCCGCCATCCTCATCTCCACCTGCGCCGGTATCATCGTGACGCGCGTGGGCGGCGACGAGGAGGGCCAGCACCTCGGCCATGACGTGGGCAGCCAGTTGACCGCCTACCCCAAGGCGATCGCCATCGCCGCCGCCATGCTCTGCGTGCTCGGCTTCATCCCGGGTCTGCCCAAGATTCCCTTCTTCATCCTCGGTGGGCTCGCCGGCTACGCCTCGTGGAACATGATGAAGAAGGAGAAGGCGGTGGCGGCGGGCGAGGACACCGGCGGCATGGCGCTGCCGGGAGAGGCGGCCGCGGGCGAGACGCCGGCCGCCGTGGAGCCCGCGCCCAAGGAGCCCATCAACCCGGACTCCGAGCTCTTCATCCCCGTTGTCACCCCCATCGTGCTGGAGGTGTCCGACGCGCTGGTGCCCTACGTGGACTCGCGCCAGGACAACGGCAAGTTCCTCTTCGAGCTCATTCCCTTCATGCGCGATGGTCTCTTCGTGGAGCTGGGCGTGCGCTTCCCCGGCGTGCGCGCCCGCGGCAACCCGAACCTGTCGCCCGGCGCCTACCAGATTCAAATCAACGAGGTGCCCGTGGTGACGGGACAGGCCACCATCGGCCACGTGCTCGTCAATGACACGGTGGAGCGCCTGAAGCTCATGAGCATCCAGGGCTTCGAGGCGATCAACCCCGCCACCCGTCAGCCGGCGGCGTGGGTGCCCGAGGAGCACAAGGAGACGCTGGAGGCCGCGGGGCTCACCACCTGGGACGTGCCCGGCTACATCATCCTCCACCTGGCGGCCATCCTGCGCCGCCAGGCGCGCGAGTTCATCGGCGTGCAGGAAACGCAGTCCATGTTGGATCAGCTCGAGAAGGCCTTCCCCGCCATCGTCAAGGAGGTGGTGCCCAAGGTCATCAACGTGCTCAAGCTCACCGACATCCTCGCCCGGCTCGTGGAGGAGGAGATCTCCGTGCGCGACATGCGCAGCATCCTCCAGTCGCTCGCCGAGTTCGGCCAGGTGGAGGCCGACAACGTGATGCTCACCGAGCACGTGCGCGCGAGCCTGCGGCGCTACGTGTCCCACAAGTTCGCGCGCGGCACGGGCACGCTCGTGGTCTACCTGTTGGATCCGCAGATCGAGGAGGCCATCCGCAACTCCATCAAGCGCACCTCCGCGGGCACCCACCTGGCCCTGGAGCCGGACATCGCCCAGGAAATCGTCCAGGCCGTCAAGGCCGAGTGCGGACACCTGCCGCCCAGCGCCCAGCGTCCCATCATCCTCACCGCGATGGACATCCGGCGCTACGTGCGCAAGCTGCTCGAGTACGAGTTCAACCCGCCCTTCTCCGTCGTCAGCTTCCAGGAGCTGTCCCCGGACCTCAACATCCAGCCCGTGGCCCGTATCTCCACGCGCTGAGTGTCCCCGGCGAGGGCCCGCCTCGCGCGAGGCGAGCCCCGCTCCCGGCGGCCGCGCTCGGCGCTGGCCCCGGGCGGGACGTCAGGCGGCCATCAGGACGATCAGCACGCCCAGCGCCACCACGCCGAACAGGCCCAGCACCATCACCGGGATGTAGCGCTTCATGCCCTGCTCGGGCGGCGCGCTCTCCTCCACGGCGGCCTCCTCCTCGGGGGCGGGGGACTCCTCGTCCGCGGGCTTCTCCTCCGCCTCGGGCTCCGAGGGCTGCTCTTCCTCGGGCTTCTCCTCCTCCTGCTCCTCCGCGGCCGCTTCCGACTCCTCGGGGGCGGGTTCGGGCTCGGGCTCGGGAGGTGGCTCCTCCTTCTTCTCCACGACGGGGGCGCGCTTGCGCGGCGCGGGCAGGAGCGGCGTCTCGCTGGTGGACTCTCCCGAGCCCGCGGCCACGTCCGCCAGGAGCGGCTCGGACTGCTCCTCGGGCGCCTCGGACTGGCAGACGTAGACGAAGCGGACGCCACCCACCTCCAGCTCGTCCCCGTCACGCAGCAGCTTGCGCGACACGCGCTTGCGGTTGAGCTTGATGCCGTTGCGGCTGCCCAGGTCCTCCACGTGCGTGCCGGACCAGTCGCGCCGCACCTTCACGTGCCGGCGGGAGATGAGATCGTCGCGGAAGATGACGTCCGCGGAGTCATCCCGGCCGATGACGAACTCCTTCGCGTCGGGGATCTCCAGGCGCTCACCCGCGCGCGGGCCGTTCATCACGCGCAGGTAGCGCTCCTCGCCGCCGGCGAGGCCCCGCATCACGTCCTTCACCATGTTGCGGGCGACGAAGGACGTCTTCTGCGAGTCCACGTCGTGCGGCAGGTCCGTCACCTTGTCGAAGCGCACGTCGAACTGGGCGATGGCGATGACGTCGCCATTGCGCAACAGCCGCTTCTCACCCTTGGGCAGCGGCTTGCCATTGACCTGGGTGCCGAAGGCGCTGCCGAGATCCTCCAGGAAGAAGAGGTTGCCCTCCTGGGTGATGCGGGCGTGGTTGCGCGACACGGCCTGCTGGGCCAACACCACCTGGCAGGACTTGTCCCGTCCCAGGGTGATGACGGGCTCGTCGAGGACGTGCTCGGTGGGCTTGCCACCGGCTTCACTGCTCTGCTTGACCGTAAGCCTGACACTCATCGCAGCGGGGGACGGGAAGGGCGAGGATGGGGAGCGCGGAGGCTAGTACGACTGCGCGCTGAGGAACTTCTCGCACGTCTGCATCTCGGCGGGAAACTCGTCCAGCGCCCCATACTTGAGGAAGTTCTTGCAGGCAATCTCCGCCGACTGGCGCTTCTGGCCCTCGGCGTAGAGCTGGAACAGGCCGTAGTGACAGGGGGCGAACCTGCCGTCCAGCTTCAGACAGTCCTTGTAGGCGCGCTCCTCCTCGGAGAGCAGCCCCTGGCTCTTGTACTTGCGCGCGAGCTCGAAGAGCGCACTCGGAGTGTTCTCCGCGCGCTGCGTGTCCCGGAACTCCTTGAGGGCCGAGTCCGTCAGGGCCGCCTTGCGCTGGGCGATGCTCAGGTTGTTGAGGCACTGCGAGTGCTCGTTGCTGAGCGCCACGCAGCTGCCGAAGGACTGCCGGGCCTCCTCGAAGCGGCTGAGCTCCATGAGGACGGCGCCCAGGTCGTTCCACCAGTCCGGATTGAGGCTGGGGGCGAGCTGCACCGCCCGGCCCAGCTCCTCCACGGCCTTGGTCTTGTCGTCCATCTGGTAGTAGACGAGCCCGAGGTCGTGGTGCACCTGGGCCACGTTGGAATCCACCGCCAGCAGGGTGAGGAAGACCTTCTCCGCCTTCTCCAGCTTCTTCATGTTCAGGAAGGTGAGCCCCAGGTTGTAGCGGGCCTCGATGTAGTCCGGGTTCACCTTGAGCGCGCGCTGGAAGCTGTCGTGCGCCTTCCCGTAGTCGCCCGCGTCCAGGTAGATCTTCCCCAGGTTCATGTGCGCGGAGGCTTGGTCCTGGTTGTAGCGGATGGCCTTGATGAACCACTCCTTGGCCTGCTTCTTGTTCTCCATGCACAGGGCGATGAGGCCCTTGTTGGTCCACAGGTCCGCGTACTGGGGAGCGAACTCGAGGCCCAGGTCGCAATACACCTCCGCCTGCTTGCAGTTGCCCTTGTCGAGCTCCTGCACGCACAGCTCGTTGTTGACGAGCGCGCGGTCCGACGGCGGCGGGGTGTTGATGCACCCGGAGACGAGGAACAGCGGCAGGGCGAGCATGGGGCGGAGAGAACGCATGGCGGCGGGAGTGTAGGAGACGCGCCCCCAGGGGATCAACGTCCACTCCTCGATGACGCGAACCTCGCGGATTCATGGGGGAAGCGGCCAGGGGGGGACGCTACAGTACGCGCCCATGCGCTCGCTTCTCCTCTCCCTCGCCCTGCTGGCCGCCCTCCTGTCCGCGGCTCCCGCACACGCCCAGTTCGCCAACCGCAGCCTGGGCCTGTCGGCGGGCTACATGAACTTCAACAACACGCAGAGTCTCTCCGAGACCTTCTTCATCGGCTTCGACGCCAGCCTCTACATCGAGAGCGGCTTCGAGGTGGTGTCCCTCACCAAGCTCACCTTCCCCTACGATCCCATCAGCGGGCAGCGCGTGGTGGGCATCGCTCCGTCGCTGGGCGTGCGCTACCTCTTCCTGGAGGAGTCCATCCGCCCCTACCTGGGCGCGGACCTGAGCTACCTGCACGTCTTCAAGCCGGCGGGAGACTCCAACTACGTCGGCCTGGGGCCCAACGCGGGCCTGGACTTCTTCGTCTCCGACTCCATCAGCCTGGGCGTCCGGGCCCAGTACAACTTCTACCTGGCGCTCAACGAGCGGGTGCAGACCTCGCTCATCCTCTCCGGAGGCGCGGCCGTCTACTTCTAGGCCGCCACCGCGCGCCCTCGCACCGTGGGCGCGCCCCCCGAAGCCGGCAGCAGGGCCGCGGCGACCAGCAGGGTCCACTTCTCGTCCGAGAGGTGGGCCGGCTTCTCCATGGCCAGCAGCTCCTGGAGTTTCGCGCCGAGCACGGAGAAGAGCCGCAGGCGTGCTTCCATGCTCAGCTCCTCGCGCCGCAGCACCGCCGAGAGCACCGCTTCACGCGCCTCGGTGCCCAGGCGCTTCACCCGCGAGACGAACAGTGGATCCGCCAGCAGCCCCTGGCCGGCCGGGACGCCAATGGCCGAGGGCAGCTTGAGCCGGCGCTCGCGCACCACCAGCGTGCCCGCCAGCATGTCCCCCAGCCGTTGGTGCGAGCCGGACAGCAGCGCCGTCACGCCCCCCACCAGGTAGAACAGGGGCAGCCGGTCCACGGGCCGCGCCAGATTGCGCAGCGCGGCATGGTGGAAGCCGATGCGCACCCCGCTGCGCTGGATGACGCGCAGGCCCAAGAGCTTCTTGCCCACCGTCTGCCCGCTCCAGACCGACTCCAGGGTGATGCCGTAGCCCCAGTCCACCAGGAAATAGAGGACGATGCCCAGGGCGCTGGCGAAGCCGGGGAACGCCGCCATCCCCAGGCTCAACCCCACGAGCAGCGCGCTCGTGCCCATCATCACCAGCACCGCGTCCACCAGCCAGGCGAGGAAGCGCGAGTAGAGGCCCGCGAGCGTGAAGCGGAACTCCACGTACTCGGGCGTGAGCACGGTATGGATGCCGTCGAGGAGGGGGGCGGGCGCGTCCGTCACGCCCGCGAGGCTACCGCACGCGCTAGGGCGCGCGGAACTGGGCCTTGCCGTCGAAGGTCTTGTTGTCGCCCACCCCGGGCAGGGTGTCCTCCAGCGTCTGGCCGTCCAGCGCCGTCACCCGCAGCTTGACCTGGCCCGAGCCCAGGCCCTTGTCGTCCACGAAGTAGTTGTAGTCCGCCCGCGGGAGCGACACCCAGGCGCCGTTCTTCCAGGCCTCGAGCTTCGTCACGGGCACCAGGTGGTTGCGCACCTGGATGGCCGTCCACCAGGGGTTGCTGCCGTCCTTGAAGTGGTAGCGCACGGGGCCGGGCGTGTTGCACGTCACCATGCGCCAGCGCACCGGCACCCGGCCATCCACCGGGTTGGCGATCTTCGCGAACGCCGAGCGGCTGAGATCCAGGTGCCCCTTGTCCGGGCAGTCCGGGCACGAGTCCACGATGCGCACGCGCAGGGTGCCCAGCGGCCCCTCCACCTCCGCGCACGCTCCACACATCGCGCTCTTCTGGTACTGGCCGATGTTGATCGCCGCCACGTCCAGATCGTTCGGGCTCGCGTCGAAGCTGCAATTGCCCGCGCCCGTCGCGTCATAGAAGGTGATGAGTCCGTTCTGGTACTCGCCCAGGGGGAGGAGCGGGCCGCCGGAGCTCGTGTCGCCACAGCCCGCCAACAGCCACAACAGGGGGGCCGCGAACCAACGGCCAGCAACGAGTCTCTCGGTGCGCATGATGGACATCCTCAAAGGAGTGGAGAGCGAGCGGGCATTCTACGTTCACGGCGCACCCGGTGGCGTGGAATGCACTCGCGGAGGGGGGTCTGCTAGGCTGGCGTGGGGGGCACCCGGAACGAGCATCGCCATGGCGGTGGCGCGGGCTGCCCGGTGTGCGACGGAAATGATCGACCCAGCAACGCCCCGGACCTCCTCTCCTCCATCCGCTGAGCCAGCGATGGACGCCACTTCCGCGTCTCCTCCGGAGACCCGCCGGGGCGTCTCGCTGTTCACACGCCTGTTCCTCCTCATCCTCGTGTGCGCGCTGCCTCCGCTCGTGGGGCTGGGCTGGAAGATGATGGACACCAACGCGCTGGCCCTGGAGGAGCTCGTGCGCCACCTGCACCGCTCCCTCGTGGGGGACGTGCAGCGCTCCGTGCGCGGCTCGCTCGCGCGCGTCGAGCAGGACCTCGAGGGCCTCGGTCAGCTCCTCTTCGCGCCCGGCCTGGGGGACGATGCCACGCGCTTCGCCCTCGTCGGCTCGCGGGTGGCCTCCCTGGGCGACATCGACTTCGTCACGCTCTACGCCCCCAACGGCCAGAGCGTGACCACGGTGAAGGCGGACGAGGTGCCCGCTCCTCGAATCGCCTCCCGCCTGGATGCCTCCCTGCTCGACACGCTCTCCTCCCGGGGGCACCTGGTGGTGCGCGACGTGAGCACCGGGGCACGGGGTGGACCCGTGCTCGAGGTGTTCTTCCCCATCATTCGCGACGGCAGCCCGCGCGCCATCCTCGGCACCCAGGTGAAGCTCGGCGAGCTGTGCGCGTTGATGGGGGAGCTGGGCGAGCGCTTCCTCGGCGCGCGCGAGAACGTCTTCGTCGTGGACCAGCGGCGGCGGCTCGTGCTCCACGCCGACCCCGCCCGCGTGGCGGTCCGCGAGGACTTCTCCCGGCACGGCCTCTTCGCGGCGCTCAGCGGCGACGCCTCCTTCTCCACGGACATGGCCGCCATCTCCGACTTCCAGCTCGAGGGCCAGGAGATGCTCGGCTCGCTGGAGGTCCTGTCCGAACATGGCTGGGCCGTGGTGGTGCAGCAGCCCCAGTCCGTGGCCTATGCGTCGCTGACGGAGATGCGCCGCTCCATCCTCGCCGCGCTCGCGCTCGCGGCCCTGGTGGCCCTGGGGGCGGGCCTGCTCGGAGCCCGGCAGCTCACCCGGCCCCTGCGCGATCTCGTCGCGGCGACCCGGGCCCTCGCCGAGCGCGCCTTTCACGGCGTGGGCGAGCGCGTCACCCGGCGCTCGGACGAGGTGGGCACCCTGGGCCGCGCCTTCGAGGACATGGCGCGCACGCTCGCCTCCAAGGAGCGCGAGCTGCTCTCCCAGACCCAGGCGCGCACCGCCCTCAGCCGCTACCTGTCTCCGGACGTGGTGGAGTTGGTCGTCTCCCACCCCGAGCGTCTGCGGCTCGGGGGCGAGCGCCGCGAGGTCACCATCCTCTTCGCGGACGTGGTGGGCTTCACCCACCTGTCCGAGACCCAGCCCCCGGAGGTCATCGTCGCGCTGCTCAACGAGCTGTTCACCTTCGCCACGGAGATCATCCAGCGGCGCGGGGGCATCATCGACAAGTTCATCGGCGACTGCATCATGGCCGTCTGGGGCACGCCCCAGTCCCACGACGACGACGCCCAGCGCGCGGTGCTCGCGGCCGAGGATCTGCGCCGCTGGCTCGACGTGGGCAACCGGCGCTGGCGCGAGCGCTGGGGCATCGAGATCCAGCTCGCCATGGGCGTGCACACCGGCTTCGCCGTGGCCGGCAACGTGGGCAGTGACAAGCGCATGGACTACACGGTCATCGGTGACACGGTGAACGTGGCCGCGCGTCTGGAGTCCATGGCCCAGCCAGGGCAGATCCTCGTGAGCGAGGCCACGCGCGAGCGGATCGGCGACGACTCCGTGGAACTGGTGCCCGTGGGCGAGCGCCGGCTGCATGGCCGCTCCGCCGCCACGCGCACCTATGAGGTGCCGGTGTGAGGCTCGTTCCGGGGCAGGTGGTCGCCGGGCGCTTCCAGATCGTCCGCGCGCTGGGCGAGGGCGGCATGGGCGTGGTCCACGAGGCAGAGCAGCTCGGCCTCGGCCGCCGCGTGGCCCTCAAGGTGATGCACCCGCATGTCGCCAGCACTCCGGGCTTCGTGGAGCGCTTCCATCGCGAGGCCCAGGTGCTCGCCCGGCTGCGCCACCCGGGTTCGGTGGAGGTGTATGACTTCGGGGCCGACGAGGAGCTGCTCTTCATCGCCATGGCGCTCGTGTCCGGCGAGTCCCTGGAGGCCGTGCTCCTGCGCGAGGGCGTGCTGTCCGTGCCCCGCGCCGTGGGCCTCGCCGTCCAGGTGCTGGAGGTGCTGGGGGCCGCCCACGCGCTCGGCATCGTCCACCGGGATCTCAAACCCGCGAACCTCTTCCTGGAGTCCCACCCGGAGGGCGAGCGCGTGAAGGTGCTCGACTTCGGCCTCGCCACGCTGAGTGAGTCCTGGCACACACGCATCACCCAGGTGGGCACCGCCGTGGGCACTCCCGGCTTCATGTCCCCGGAGCAGATGCGGGGCGGGCTCGTGGACGGGCGGAGCGATCTCTACGCGCTGGGGTGTGTGCTTCACGAACTGCTCACGGGCTCGCCCCCCTTCCCGGTGGGGCCCTCGGTGGAAGTGTCCGCCGCGCACCTCTACAGGCCCGTGCCCTCGTTGCGCGAGGCCCGGCCCGACCTGTCGTTCCCGGCGCGTCTGGAGTCCGCCGTGATGCGGGCGATGGAGAAGCTGCCCACGGCGCGTCCGGTGGACGCCGCGGCCATGCGCGAGGAGCTGCTCGCCGTGCTCGCCGAGCCGGTGTCGGGTGCTCCTCCCGCGCGCCGGGGCGAGGGCAAGAAGACGGGGCGGCCCACGCCGCGCGAAGTGGCTCCGCCGGGGCCCGTGGTGGGGAGCGCGCCCGTGGCCGTGCTGTCCGAGCGGACCGACGCCGGTGCGCGTCTGGTGGAGTCGCTCACCACGTGCGGCTTCCAGGCGCGCTTCGTCGGGGCGGCCGAGCCCCTGCTCGGCTTTGGCGCGCTGCTCGTCATCGCCGAGGGGCGTGCGTCGCTCGCGCGGGCGAGGGAATTGGCCGCGCGCCCGGATGTTCCGCCTGTCCTGGTGTGCGGTCCCGCGGAGGACTGGGAGCTGGTGACAGGCGCATTGGAGGGGGGCGTGTTCGACTTCATCCCCCTTCCTCCCGACCCGAGGGATCTGACCCGGAAGGTATCTCGTGCCCAGAAACTCAAACGTCAGGGTTCTCTGCCTCCTCCTCTTCCTGGTGCTGGGCCGTCCGGACGTGGCCCGGGCCCAACAGGCCGATGACGACGTGTACGTGGTCCAGCCGGGAGACACCTGCGCCAGCGTGGGACGCAGGTTCTTCGGCGACGCCTCCGCGGGCTCCGCGAAGCTGCACGCGCTCAACTCCATGGGGCCGCCGCCACACACCCTGAAGCCGGGCACGCGGCTGCGCATCAAGGGAGACCCGGACGCCCGGCTCACCTTCGTCAAGCCCGAGGTCAACTCCAAGCGCGCCGGCAAGCCCGACTGGCTCCATGCCAATACCGGCCAGGGCCTGTGGCGCCTGGACTCCGTCAACACGCTGCGCTCGGCCGGCGCGGAGGTGACCTTCCGCGATCTCACCCGGCTGCAGATGAACGAGAACGCACTCGTCGTCATCTACGGCCAGGAGGCCCAGGCGTCCGACAAGGTGAAGAAGTCCGGTGCCGTGGAGCTGCTCCAGGGCGAGCTGAACGTGTCCCTGGCGGAGCTGCGCGGCGAGCCGCTGGGCGTGAAGATGCCGGCGGCCACGGTGGACTCGCGCTCGAGGGATTTGATTGTCGGCGTGGACGCGCAGCAGATGACGCGGCTGTCCGTCTTCGACGGCCAGGCCGAGGTGGCCGCCCAGGGCCAGCGCGTGCAGGTGCCCCGGGACCATGGGACGCGGGTGGAGAAGGGCAAGGTGCCCGAGAAGCCCCGCCCGCTGCCCGAGGCGCCGGAGTGGGTGGGCGGCGTGCGCTCGGTGCGGCTGTTGCTGGAGGGCGCGGGCGTGGACGAGACGCTGCCGTGGGCGCCCGTGCCGCGCGCGGCGTCCTACCGGGTGGAGCTCGCGCGGGACGAGCGTTTCAATGATCGGCTGCACTCGGAGACGGTCCCCGCCGGGCCAGAGCCGTTGAAGTCCGTGGTGCCCGCGCTGGCGCCCGGCGAGTACTTCGCGCGGGTGCGCGCCGTGGATGCCGCGGGTCTACTGGGCCGGGCCTCCGCCGTGCGCCGGGTCGAGGTGCTCCGGGTGAAGACGCAGCGCGGAACCCTCGGGCCCCAGGGACTCCAGGGCGCGCCTCCCCTCGAGTTCTCCGTGGACGGCGCCGAGTCCCTGGACGCGCGGCTCGATGGGGCTCCCGTGACGCTGCCCCTGCGCGTGGAGACCCCGGGCGCGCACACGTTGGAACTGCGGCCCCGCGGCCTGCCCGACGCGCCCGCGGAGCGGTTGACGCTCACCGTGTCGCTTCCGAAGGCGACCCTGGCGCTCGAGCCCCTGGGGGAGACGTTCCAGGCGCGGCTGCGCGTGTTCGACGAGCAGGGCCAACCCCTGGACGTGGCCCCCACGGCGCTGACGCTGCGCGGTCTGGAGGGCACCTGGGTGGATGCCCTGTCACGTCAGACGGATGGCTCGTGGCTGGCGCTCGTGGTTCCCTCCGAGCGGGATGGACGGCTCGTCTCGGTGGAGGCCCTCTGGGGCGACACGCCCCTCGCGCGGCTCGAGGCCCAGGCTCCGCTTGCCGTCGCGCCTCCTCCTCCTCCTCCTCCGGCGGCTCCGGCGGGCCCCGAGGTGGCGCTGACGTCTGCGCTGAGTGCTCCCCCGGGCGGTCGGCGCGACGCCTCGGCCCTGCCCACCGCCTTCCTGCCGCGCTCCCTGCTCGTCGAGTTGCGCGCCCAGACCGGCGCGGCCCCCTCGGGAGAGGACGTCGCGGGCGGTCGTGCCGCGCTCTCCGTGGAGGGACGGCTGGGCGAGCGCGTGGCCCTGGGTGCGGCGCTGGCGGTGCGCCCCGACGCACTCTCCCGTGAGCTGTCCGCCTCGCTGTCGGGCCGGGTCCTGCTGTCGGATCTCCCCACCTTGCGCGTGCTGCTCTCCTTCGAGGGACTGTTCGCGGGTTCGGCGTTCGCCGGAGAGGCGCGCGGCGCGTGGTTGCGGCCGGCGTTGATCGCGGGCGGACAGTGGGAGCGCTGGGCCTGGTCCACCAGCCAGGGGTACGCCCTGCGGCCCGGGCGGACGCGGGCGACCTGGGAGAGCGCGTACCAGGGATGGTTCCTGCCCCTGCCGACCCTGGCGCTCGGGGCCGAGGTGAACGCCCTGGTGGACGCCACGCTCGAGGCTCCGGGACCCCATGCCTACGCGGCCGGGGTGGGTGCCCGTTGGAAGTGGAGCGGATTCGAAGTGGGCGCCTCGGTGCGCCGGGGCTTCGGTCCGGAGGGAGCGAGAGTCTGGGGCACCTGGGGAGGGCAGGTGTCTCTCGGCTGGTCGGGCCTGCTCCCGCCTCTGCCGCAGTAGCGCTCCGGGCTTAAGATTCTCTTCAGCCCGATGAACTTCGTCCGCTGTCGAGGGAAATGAGCGATGACCGACGGACGTTCCTGGGAGGGTAACTGGAAGGTGCGCCTGTACGAGCGCGTCCGCGAGCGGGGTTACGATTCGCTTACTACCTTCGCCGAGGCACGCCCGACTGCCTCCTTGGTGGCGCTGGCCGACGAGTTGGGCCCGGATGACATCGCAGGGGTGCAGGTGCTGAGCGGGTTGCTCGCCGAGGCGGAGCAGCGCAAGCAGGTCACTCGCTTCGTGCGTGATGTGCTCGTGCGCATGTTGTCCCAGAGTCTTCCCGATGGGTGGCCGACTGTGCTGGACGATGCCAACCGCTTCAAGGTGGCCAAGGCAATTGGTCGCTGGTTCGCGTACACCCCAGAAACCCACAAGGAGCGCGCCGACAGGGCTGGTGATGTACTCCTCGCCTCGCCCCCACCCCCCGGTTGGCTCCCGCGCGGGCCCGATGACGAGTTGTTGCTCACGCTCCTGCCCGACGAAACAGTCTAGCCCAAGGGTGGACCGCCTCCTGTCCTGACTCTGTCGAAAAACTTGTCGGACACTCCACTAGAGTGACCGGGCATGGAGATGCCCGAGTTCATCGAGGCGCGCCGGCCGCGCTGGCAGCAACTGGAGTCCCTGCTCGACAAGGCCGAGGGCAAGGGGCTGCGTGCCCTGGAACTCGAGGAGGCCCGCTCGCTGGGGCGGCTCTACCGTGCCGTCTCCAGTGACTTGCTGTGGGTGCGCGCGCGCAGTGGCGCCGCCGACGTGAGCGAGTACCTCAATGATCTGGTGGGCCGGGCCTACGCGCTCACCTATCCGGGCGAGCGGCCGAGGTTCGCGGACGTGTGGAACTTCATCGCCCGGGGGTTTCCCGCCCTGCTGCGCCAGGAGTGGCGCATGTACGCGGCGTCGGTGCTGATGTTCCTCGCGGGCTTGGGCTTCGGCTACCTGGGCATGTTGGTGGACCCGGACGCCGGTCCCTACCTCGTCCCCGCCGAGCACCTGAGCCTGGACCCCCTCCAACGCGCCCGGGACGAGGCCGCGGGGCAGGGGGCGAGCGTGGGCGAGCAGGCCCAGTTCACCACCTTCCTCTTCACCCACAACATCCAGGTGGCCTTCCTCGCCTTCGCGTTGGGCATCACCGCGGGCGTGGGCACGGGCATCATGCTCTTCAGCAACGGGCTGATGCTGGGCGCGCTCGCGCAGGTGTACACCGCCAAGGGCATGGCGGGCTGGTTCTGGGCGTGGATCCTCCCGCACGGCATTCCGGAGATCACCGCCATCTGCATCGCGGGCGCGGCGGGCCTCGTCATCGCCCGGGGACAGGTGGCGCCGCGAGGACTGCCCCGCGGCGTGGCGCTGCGTCAGGAGGCGGTGCGCGCGGTGCGGCTGCTCTTCGGCACGCTCGCGCTCTTCGTGCTCGCGGGCTTCATCGAGGGCACCATCTCGCAGATCCACCCGCCCAAGCTGTCGGTGGCCTTCAAGGTGTCCTTCGCCCTGATGGTGGGCCTGGGCGTCTACGCCTACCTCGGCTCGGATTGGATGCGCGGGGCGGGCCGTGCGCGGAATGCGCGCTGACTCATCAGGGGCGAGGGGGACAGGGCTGCTGCTCGCCCTGGCGCTCCTGTCCAACGCCTGTGTGTCGCTGACGCCTCGGTCTGGCCCGGGGCGGAGCCTTCGCTACACCCCCCACGACGTCACGGGGCGCGCAGTGGCCGGAGGGGCGGGCGAGGAGTCGCCGCTCGTCCTCGACTCCCAGCCGACTTCTCCTCTTGGACCCGAGGCGCCAGAGCGGCTGCACCGTCGCCGAGGCTCCCGGGAGACGATGACGGTGGTGGGCCCTGGCAGCGCCGACGCGACGGTGTGGCAGAGCGCCCTCGCCGCCCACCTGGCCCTTCGCAAGGGCGTGGGCGAGGTGTCCAGCTCCACCCGCCGCATCTCCCGCGAACTCTCCAGGCTCAGGGCCAGCAACCTCGGCATCGCTGGCGCGGGCAACGGCATCTTCGTCCGCTATGTCGATTATGGCGAAGCTCGGTTGCGGTGGATTGACGCCGAGCTTGCCGCCGCCACGGAGCTTGCCGCCGAGGCGTCGGAGGTGGAGGACCCGGACATGCAGCTCGCCCTGCTGCGCCTCGCGGGCCCACGGCTGGAGGCCGCCATGATGGGCTCCATGCTGCTGGCCGTGTGGTTTGACTTCCTCAACCTCTCCGACGCCGCACTCTCCCGACGCCTCTACGACGTGGAGACGCTCTTCATGAGGATGGACGGCTGGCGGAAGATGATGGAGCCCTCCATGACCGCTCTCGCGTCCGAGGACTCAGCGCAGGTGGAGGCAGTGGCGGAGGACATGCCCGCCCTGGTAGGCCACCTCACGGAAGAGTTCTCCGCACTCCTCGAGTCCATACACAGAGGGGCGAAGGTCCTCGAGACGGCGCTGGTGCTGAAGGAGTCCGTGGAGGCGCTCACCAGCCTGTCGGTGCTGAAGTTCACGCTGCCCGCGCTGCGCGCCGCGGCTCCCGCCGTGCTCGGCGCGAGCCTCATGGTGGGCCCCAACGGGGTGATGATGGGGACGCGGATGGTGGTGTCCGCCGAGTGGGTGGAGATGGTGCGCCAGTTGGTGCGAGCGGGTGTCCTCTCCGTGCCCGCCGTCAGCGCCGCGGTGCGGATTCAGGCTGGCCACGTGATGATGGCGCAGGCGCACGGCGACCTCCCTCGGGGCGTGCGCGACGCGCTTGGCGATGCGCCCGAGGTGCGGGCCATGCGCGTGACGGGCAAGACGGGCGCCGGCATGGCCGAGCCCCCGCGTCATCACGTCATGCCGAAGGAGTTTCGCGAGTGGTTCGAGAAGCGCGGCTTCACGGGCAAGATGAGAATCGACTGGTTCTGCGTCACGCTTCAGCAGGCACACCACCAGGCGATTCACGGTGGTGGAAACTGGAAGCTGGGGCGTACGTGGCCCGGTGAATGGAACCGGATGACCATGGAGGCGTTGTTCGGGGCCGAGGCCAAGGCGGGCCGGATGTTGACGCGAAACACGATCCTGGAGATCGTCGCGAAGCAAATGAAGAGGTACAGAATCTCAATGAACTTTATCCGCTGTGGTGGGGGATGAGCGACGGACGTGCTTGGGAGGGCAACGTTAAAGCGCGGCTGTATGAGCGGGTCCGCGAGCGAGGTTACGACTCGCTCACCGCCTTCGCTGAGGCTCGCCCCACCTCTTCTCTGGTGGAACTGGCGGACGAGCTTGGCCCTGATGACATCGCAGCAGTGCAGGTGTTCAGCGGGTTGGTGGCCGAGGCGGAGCGAAGCCGCAAGGTCACACGTTTGGTGCGCGGGCAACTCGTGCGCGAACTTGCTGAGGAACTCCCCAACGGCTGGCCGACCGTGCTCGACGACGCAAACCGCCTCAAGGTTGCCATGGCGCTCGGCACGTGGTTTGCCTACACTCCTGAAACCCATAAGGAGCGCGTTGACAAGGCTGGCGATTCACTTCTCGCCACTCCACCTCCTCCTGGATGGCTCCCGCGCGGGCCCGACGACGAGTTGCTGCTGACGCTCCTGCCCGACGAAACAGTCTAGCACCAAGCTGGCACCTGTGCCGTCGCTACGATTGGATGCGCGGGACGGGGCGGCTACTCCGCCCAGGTGAGCACTTCCAGCATGCGGACGAACCCGCGGTCCGCGCTGACCACCGCCACCACGAAGCCGGCGGACTCACCCGGGCCCCCACGGCCCTCGCTGCGCCAGTCCGCGACGTAGATGCGGTTGCCCGTGTTGTAGATCCGCGCGAGCCAGGCCAGCGCGCCATTGACCTCGGCGGTGCTCGGCGTGCCGGAGTACGTCCTCGCCTTCAGCCGCGCGGTGAGCTCCTCGACGTTGACGGGCTCGAAGTGGGTCTGCCGATCGTAGGAGCTGCCGAACACCCACGTGTAGACGTTCGTCAGCGTCACCTGGTTGGCCACCCCCGCGCCCTCCAGGATGGAGCCCTCCTTGAGGCGCGAGCTGCTGGCGAGCGGCCCGCTGGCTCCGAACACCTGGGCCGGCGTGCCCGGGACCGGATCCAGGCACAGGGGGGCCTCGTGGTCCTGCGCGTCGTTCAGCTCGTGGAAGTCGAAGAGGTACTTCTTCGCCGCCGACTCCAGGCCGGTGAGGAAGGTGGGGCTGGACACCTTGGTGGACAGGTAGCTCGCCTCCTGAGCGTCCACCCATCCGTCCACGATGAAGGCGTCGAGTGCCGTGATGATCTCCTGGCGCAGCACCGTCGCGCCCCCGGGGCTACTGGCGGTGCGCGCGCTGGCCACCCGGGACTCGAAGAGTGGCTTGGACGTGGTGATCTCCGCCCTCGCGGCCGGGGCGGCCAGCAGCGCCAGACCACCGAGAAGGGAGGAGAGGAGGGACGCGCTCTTCATGGGATGACCTCGCATCGGCCCCGAGGAGCCTTTCAGGAGATGAGCGGGTTTCCTCTTATCTTCTTGTTGGTCAGGAGTAACGTAAAATTCTCGTTTCATTGCTTTTACCCGCTTCCAGAACAGGCGCGGGAGTGAGGCAATGTCTGGCCTACAACACCCCGCGCGCCTTGATGTCGAGGTAGCGGTTGACGGCGGCGAGGCTCAACTCGTCGGGCCGCACGTCGAGCATGTGCACGCCGCCGGCGCTCACCTTGGCCTTGAGGGACTCGCGGTCGGAGAGCAGCTCACTGGCCACGGCCTGCTGGTAGGCCTGCTCGGGGCCGGCGGGAGGGGTGTGCAGCAGGGTCGTGAGCGCGGTGTCGCGCACGGACAGGCACAGGGGGACGTGCCGCCGGGCCAGCCGGTGCAGGGGTGCCACCAGGGTGGAGGCCTGCTCCTCGTCGAGGAAGTCCGTGAACACGCACAGGAGGCTGCGCCGGTTCAGGCGCACGTTCAGCTCCTTGAAGAGCGCCAGGTAGTCCACGTAGGTGAGGCTCGGCGTGGTGGCGTAGAGCGTGTCCAGTATCTTCCGGTACTGGAGGCGGCCCGCGGCCGGGGGGAGGTAGGCCTTCACGCCATCGGCGAACACGGCGAGCCCCACGCGGTCTCCATTGCGCACCGCCACGAAGGCCAGGAAGAGCGCCGCGTTGACGGCGTGGTCCAGCTTGGTGAGCCCGTCCACCTGCGCGGCCATGGAGCGGCCCGCGTCCACGCAGATGAGCAGGGATTGCGAGCGCTCGGACTCCATCACCCGCGTCACCGGCCGGGTGCGCCGGGCCGTGGCCTTCCAATCCACCTCGCGCACCGAGTCGCCCTGGGAATAGTCGCGCAGGCGCGCGAACTCGCTGCCCCGGCCATCCCGGCGCAACTGCCGCAGGCCCAGGTTCACCAGGTCCAACGCCGCGCCCGAGAGCAACAGCCGGCTGGCGCCGCGCATGTCCGGGAACACCGCCACGTCCTGGGCCGCGGGGACGCGGCGCTCGTGCAGCAGCAGGCCCAGGGGCCCGCGCACCCGCACGTTCACGTCCCCGAAGCCGAACCGTCCCCGCTTCGCCGGCGTCACCCGGTACACCCAGCGCGTCTGGCTGTCCGCGGGCAGCCGCAGCGGTGCCTCCTCCGGCTCGGCCGTGAAGGACTCGGGCACGTCGTCGCGCACCCGCACCTCCACGTCCCGGGGGCCCCGGTGCACCAGCAGCAGCTCCACCTTGTTGGGCGCGCCCACCGACAGGCGGGGAGGCAGCTGCCGGCTCACCTCCAGCCGCACCCGCCGCGCCATGAGGAAGTCCAGGGCCGCGAGCGCGAGCGCGAGCGTGTCCAGGGCCAGCACCGCGCCACCCAGGCCGGGGAAGAACCCCGCGGCCATCATCGGCACGGCGAGCAGACACAGCAGCACCCACAGGCGCCCGGTGGGAATCACCGGGGGACCTCGACGGAGCGCACCACCTCGCGCAGCACGTCCGCGGGCGAGGCCCCGTCCAGCTCCGCGTCCGGCGACAACAACAGGCGGTGCTTGAGCACCGGCTCCGCGAGGAAGCGCACGTCCTCGGGGGTGACGAAGCCCCGGCCGCGCAGCGCCGCCAGCGCCTTGGACGCGAGCAGCAGGTGCACGCCGGCGCGAGGCCCCGCGCCCAGGCGGATGCGGCTGGAGGAGCGCGTGGCCGCCACGAGCTGGCGCACGTAGGAGATGACCGCCGGCTCCACCGTGACGGTGTTGAGCGCCAGCCGCGCCTCGAGGATGCCCTCCTTCGTCACCGCCGCGCCCACGCCCGCGCGCTCCAAATCGCCCGAGTCGAAGCCCCGGTGCACCGAGGCGAGGATGGCGTCCTCCTCCTCGGGCGCCGGGTAGCCCACGTCGATCTTCAACAGGAAGCGGTCGAGCTGGGCCTCGGGCAGGGGGTAGGTGCCCTCGGACTCCACGGGGTTCTGCGTGGCGAAGACGGAGAAGAGCGGCGAGAGCGCCAGGTGGCGGCCCTCGAGCGACACGCCGCGCTCCTGCATGGCCTCGAGCAGGGCGGACTGCGTCTTGGCCGGGGCGCGGTTGATTTCATCCGCCAGGAGCAGGTCCGTGAAGATGGGGCCGCGCACCAGGGTGAAGGCCTGGCTCTTCAAGTCGAAGATGCTGGTGCCCAGGATGTCCGCGGGCATCAGGTCCGGGGTGAATTGAATGCGCTTGAAGTCCGCGCTGATGGAGCGCGCGAGCGCCTTGGCCATGAGCGTCTTGGCCACGCCGGGCACGCCCTCGAGCAGCACGTGGCCGCCGGCGACGAGGCCCACGAGCATCAACTCGAGTGGCTCGTCCTGCCCGACGACGGCCTTGCGCACCTCGGTGAGCACGCCCTCGCGGATGGCGTGGGCGGCGGCCACGGCGGTGGGGGAGGCGACGGTCTGGGCGGGGGCGAAGGGGGGCGAAGTCATGGCTCCTCGGGTGTCTGGGCGGGGGGCGCGGCGGGGCGCGGCCCGGAAGAAGGCAGGCGTTGGCGCAGGGTGGCGGCGCGCGTGGCCAGGTGCAGCAGCTCACTCTCGCTGCTCACGTTCGCGGCCTTGTGGACGACTTCGCGCAGGCCCCGGGCGAGCTCCGCCTGGCCGTGCGCGGTGAGGCTCTCGGCCACGGCCTGGGCGGGCGCGTGGGCGGGCAGGCCCGCGTGCCGGGCCAGCTCCTGGAGCAGGCCCCGGCTCAGCAGGCCCGCGGCGAAGGCATGGTGGTGGCCCTCGCGGTACAGGCGGCTCATGGCGAAGAGGGCATCCGTGGTGCCCACGCGCTGGGACTCGGGCGGAGGACGGGGCCGGCCGAAGCGCTGGAGCGCCAGGGCCCACAGGCTCAGGCCGAGCAGCAGCTGCGCCACCGCGAAGTGCAGGCCATAGCGGCGCGCGAAGTCCACCACCGAGCGCTCGTTGGTGAAGCCATGGTGGTGCTCGTCGAAGGCGTAGGGGCCGGGGCCGAGTGCCTCCAGGGCGCTCAGCCAGAATCGGGCGTTGTCCGCGCGCGCGAGGGCCTGATTCATCGCCAGCTCCGGCGCCCCCACCACCAGCACCTTGCCCGTCCCGTAGGGCACCACCGCCGCCACCGTCATGCCCAGCGGCTCGTCCTCCAGCACGGGGATGGCGCCCTCGGCGGACAGCGCCAGGTAGGCCTGGACGCGCGCCTCCACGCGCTCCACGCCCAGGGTGTAGGGACTGGAGAGGGGGGGAACGAGCGTGCGCATGGGCAGGGACGTGTCCGCCTTGATGAGCGACACCCCGAGCGCGTCGAGCAGTGGGTTCTCCATCGAGCCCCAGGGCACGAGGACGAGCGAGTGGCCGGAGCGCACGTACTCGAGCAGCTTCTCCGTCTCGTCGTCGCTCAACTCGGGCACGTGCAGCCGGTTGAAGCCGTGGCGGGGAACCTCCTCGTCCTCCAGGTCCGAGCCGCGGTCGGCGGCGAGCGCCGTCTGGTCCGGATCGTCCTCCTGGGCGCCCTCCACCTCCACGGCGAGCAGCACGAGCGTGCCCGGCTCGGAGAGGATGCGCAGGTCCGCGGTGCGGCGCGTGACGGGCAGGCCACTCTCCTGGACGAGGAGGAAGAGTCCCCGGGCCCCATCCGGCTGGGCGCGCCAGGTGGAGAGCGTGTCGGCGAAGCCGCCCCGGGCCGCGCCGCGCACGAGCCAGGCGCCCAGCACCGCGGTCAGCAGCAGGCTGCCCACCACCAGCAGGGGGAATCGGTCACGCACGGGCAGGCTCCGCGACGGCGGGCTTGGAGAGCATCGGAGCACACAGCGCCCGGAAGTCGCGGTAGCCCTGCATGCCCACGGGCAGGTTGCCGTACCAGGCGAAGTCGAAGCGCAGCGTCAGCTCGCGCAGGGAGGGCACCCATTCGCTCCGGCCGCGGAACTGGCGCAGGTAGTCCCAGTTGCTCAGGCGGGGATCGTAGTGGATGGCGCCCTGGTGGTGCAGGCGCGAGAGCAGGGCGAGGTACAGGCCGCGCACCGCCTCGCGGTACTCGCCCCGGGCGGCCAGCTCATCGGCGAGGTGGGCCCAGCCCTCGGGGGCGCGCGACAGGGCGTTCATCGGATCCGCCGCGAGCGTCGCCGCGCTCTGGCTGCTCACTTCGAGCCGCGCGCCCTCGTCCGCCTTGCTCCGGGCGTTGAACGCTCGCCACAGCACCACCGCGAGCACGCCCAGCGCGGCGGTGACGAGGACCACCACCAGCGCGTTCGCCACCGCCTGTCCTCCCATGCCCAGGTTGTCGGAGCGCGGGGCGGCGGGGTCCGGTCGGCGGCGGAAGAGATCCTCGAGCGTCTTCGCGAGCCACTTGACGAAGCGCTCCCAGAGTCCGCCGGGCACGGTGTCGTCGGGGGCCGCCTCCTCCTGCTCGGCCCGGGGGGCGGGCTCCTGGAACTCGGGCCGCGCGAGGATGTCCCGGGCGCGTGTCCGGGCGCTCGCGGCATCCGCCCGTTGCCGCTCCAGCTCCGCGGTGCTCGCCGCCAGGGCGAGTCCCTCGTCGAGCCGCTCCAGGGGGGCACAATCCTCGTTCTCCTCCACCTCCGCCTCCACGGAGCGCACCAGCCGCGCCACCTTCCTCGCCTCCGCCGGGCCGAGCGAGGTGAGCGTGCGCCGCCACTCCTCGAGCGCGGCCTCGTCCCACTCGCACGCTCCGGCCAGTGTCTCCACGCGCGGGACCAGATCGTCCGGGGGAGGTGGAGACCCGGCGGGTTGGGCCTGGGCGGTGGGAGCCAGGAGGTTCATTCCCAGGAGCACGAGGAGCCCGAGCGCCGACTTGCGGACCGGGAGCTGTTGCACCGCGGCGATCAGATCCAACCCCTCCT
The DNA here is from genome assembly GCF_000335475.2 of Cystobacter fuscus DSM 2262. Taxonomy (NCBI): domain Bacteria; kingdom Pseudomonadati; phylum Myxococcota; class Myxococcia; order Myxococcales; family Archangiaceae; genus Cystobacter; species Cystobacter fuscus. The sequence goes on from NZ_ANAH02000027.1 coordinate 111,445, forward strand.
GGCGCACCCGGCCATCGATCAGCAGCAGCGAGGCGGTGGCGGCGCGCAGGGGCTCGAAGAGGGTGAAGGTCACGGCGACGAGGAAGACGTCCCAGGACGGGTTGTCGAGCGAGGCGAAGCGCTCGGCGAAGGTGAGATCGATGCCGAGCAGTTTGCGGCCCACGTAGAACAGGGCGTTGGCCGCGATGTGCAGGTTGAGCAGGACGAGCCCCTGCACGAGCATCAGCAGGCGCACGCCGATGGCGGTGACTTTCGCGGGACCCAGCAGCTTCGAGCACTGACCATACAGGTCCAGCGGACTGCCCCGGCCCTGAAGAGTAGCCGCGTAGCCCACGATGTGGGCGGACAGGAACATATAGGCGAGCCCCAGCGTGACGCCGAGTGTCACCGTGTTGAAGACGAGCAGGTAGGCCACCGCGCACCACAGGCTGGGAGCGCGGGCCAGGGCGGCGCGCAGGGAGTCCCGGGCGGTGGGCACCTCGGGGCCCTGGCCGAGCAGCAGTTGCTGGACATGGTGGCAGGCGGCGCCCTGGAAGAGGCCCCGGGCGAGCCAGGCCAGGGTGAAGAGCAGGGAAGGGAGGGCGAGCGGGCGGCGGTGCGCCACGGCGTCGGTCAGGTGGAGGAGCGCGGCGGTGACGAGCACGCCGCCGGGGAGGGTGAGGGCCCAGATGCCCGAGCCGCGCACGCACAGGCGCAGCGCGGCATCCATCAGGGCCACGGCTCCTCGGGGGCGCAGTTCGAGCGCGGAGACGGCCATGTCTAGAGCCCCGCTGCCAGGTTGGCGACCAGGAGGACGCCGCCATACACCACGGCGCCCGCCAGCAGGGCGAGCAGCACGTTGCCCACGCTCCACTCCTGGCGCTCGGCGGACACCGTCAGGGCGCGGGTGCGCTGGTCGAGGCAGGAGGCGCACCGGTTGATGCCCTCGAATTGCGTGGTGCACTCCCGGCAGATGACGCGGCGGCATTCCACGCAGATGCCCAGTCCGGTGCGCTCTGGATGATAGTGGCAGCGGCCCGAGCCCTGAATCATGGGGTCGCAGCCTACGCAATCCCGGCGGCCCGAGGCCAGCACGGAGCATCTGTCGGACACCGGCTGGACAGGGACGCATGATATGGATTGACCCGCACGCTCCTCATGGAAAACGACAAGACCGTTCCCTCACCTCCCGGGTTGGCACCCGCGGTCCTTCCCGCGGGTTGGACGGTGGCCGACCGCTTCGTCATCCAGGACCTCGCGGGCAGTGGTGGCATGGGGTTCGTCTACCGGGCGCTGGATCAAGTCACCGGCCGACAGGTGGCCCTCAAGTTGTTGCTGGTGGGCGCCTCGGCGGACGCGGCGATGCGCTTCCACCGCGAGGCCCAACTGCTCGCGGGCCTGACCCATCCCGCCATCGTCGGCCATGTGGCACATGGCACGCTCGCGGAAGGTCCACCCTACCTGGCGATGGAGTGGCTCGAGGGGGAGGAACTCTCGCACCGCCTGCATCGCGGGCCGTTGAGCCCCACGGAGAGCGTGGCGATGGTGCGCCGGGCCACCGAGGGCCTCGCCGTGGCCCACCGCCAGGGCGTGGTCCACCGCGACATCAAGCCCTCCAACCTCTTCCTGCGCGCGGGCCGCCCCGAGGACGTGGTGCTGCTGGACTTCGGGCTGGCCCGCTATGCCGCGCCCTCTCTGGATGCGGTCACCGTGGCCGGCACCGTGGTGGGCACTCCGGGCTACATGGCGCCCGAGCAGGCTTCGAGCCAGGACGAGATCCCCCCCGCGGCGGACATCTTCTCGCTCGGGTGCGTGCTCTACGAGTGCCTCACGGGCCAGCCGCCCTTCTCGGCCCCGCACTTCGCCGCCGTGCTGGCGAAGATCCTCTTCGCCGACCCCGTGCCCCTGCGCAGGCTGCGTCCGGACCTGCCCTCGGGACTGCGCGGACTGGTGGACCGGATGCTGGCCAAGGATCTCGCGCGCCGGCCAGCCGATGCCGACCAGCTCTTGCGCCTGCTGGCGGAGATGGATTCGGTGCCCCGCCTGCTGTCCTCCGCGACGCTCCCCGGTCCCTCCGGCATGGCGGGCGCCGAGCAGAAGCTCTTCAGCGTGCTGCTGGTGTCGACCCAGACGCCCGGCCCGGAGGGGGCGACCCAGGTGCTCAAGCCGGGCGCGGCTCCCCGGGATGCCCTGCGCGCGGCCCTGAAGAACTCGGGGGCGCAGGTGGAACTGCTGGCGGACGGCTCGCTGGTGGCCACGGTCATGCCCGAGCGGGGCACCGCCACGGATCAGGCGGCGGTGGCGGCCCGCTCCGCCCTGTCCTTCAAGGAGCACTGGCCCGAGGCCTCGGTGGTGCTCGTCACCGGCGTGGGGCAGCTCAACGAGCGCTTGCCGGTGGGAAACGCCATGGATAGGGCCGGAGAGCTGCTGCGCAACGTGGGACCGGAGCGCGGAGCCGGCCCGGTGGTGATGGACGAGGTCACCGCGGGGCTGCTGGGCCCGGGCTTCCAGCTGTCACGCGTGGAGCAGGGCATGTTCGTTCTGCGGGGCGAGCAGCTCGGCGTGGACGAGTCCCGGCTGTTGTTGGGCAAGCCCACGCCGTGCGTGGGCCGGGATCAGGAACTGTCCCTGCTGGAGATGACCTTCCAGAGCAGCGCGGAGGAGTCCACCGCGAAGGCGGTGCTGGTGACGGCGTCGGCGGGGACGGGCAAGTCCCGGTTGCGCCATGAGTTCCTGCGCCGCATGGAGCGCAACACGCCGCGGACCCTGGTGTTGCTGGGGCGCGGGGATCCGATGAGCGCGGGCGTGGCCTCGGGCCTGCTCGGGCAGGTGTTCCGGCGGCTGTGCGGCATCGTGGAGGGCGAGCCCCTGCGGGTGCAGCGCGAGCGGTTGCGCGAGCGCATCTCCCGCTACCTGCCGGAGGATCGGGCCGAGGGGACGGTGGAGTTCATCGGCGAGCTGTGCGCCGTGCCCATGCTCGACGAGGACGACGTGTTGATGCGCGCCGCGCGCAATGATCCGCGGCTGATGAGCACCCAGGTGGAACGGGCGCTGGTGACCTTCCTCGAGGCCGAGTGTGCCCAGCACCCGGTGTTGCTGGTGCTGGAGGATCTGCACTGGAGCGACGCGCTGACGGTGCGGCGGGTGGACGCGCTCCTGAGGGATCTGGCCGAGCATCCCTTCGGGGTGCTGGCCCTGGCGCGGCCCGAGGTGAAGGACTTGTTTCCCTTCCCCTGGACGCGGCGCTTCCAGGAGGTGCCGTTGCAGGGCCTGAGCCGCAAGGCGAGCGGGCGGCTCGTCCGAGAGGTGCTGGGAGCCCGGGTGGAGGAGAGCGTGGTGCGCTGGGCGGTGGAGATGGCCGACGGCAACGCGCTCTTCCTGGAGGAGCTCATCCGCGTGGTGTCCGAGGGGCGGGGGACGGAGGCGCCGGAGACGGTGCTGGCGGTGCTCCAGGCGCGCTTGATGCGGATGGAATCCGGCGTGCGCCAGGTGCTGCTGGCGGCCAGCATCTTCGGCCGCGACTTCTGGACGGGAGGCGTGAGCGAGTTGTTGGGCGATCAGGCCGCCAAGGCGATGCTGGAGGGGCACCTGCGCGCGCTCGTGGACCAGGAGGTCATCGAGCCGCGCTCCGACAGCTCCCTGCCGACCGAGACGAGCTACCGCTTCCGCCACGCGCTCCTCCAGGAAGCGGCCTATGGCCTGCTGTCCGACGTCTACCGTCCGGAAGGCCACCGGCTGGCGGCCACCTGGCTGGAGCGGATGGGCGGGGTGGATCCGCTGGTGCTCGCCACGCACCATCAACGGGGCGGGCAACCCGAGCGCGCGGTGCACTACTACTCCCTGGCGGCCGAGCGGCTCTTCGCCCTGTACGATCTGCCGGGGACGATGCGGTGCGTGGTGGAGGCGCTGGCCTGCGGGGTGGAGGGGGAGCGCTCCGTCCACCTGCGCGCGCTCCAGGCGGTGGTGGCGTTCTGGATGGACGATCTGGTGCGCTCGCTGTCGCTCGGCTCCGCGGTGTTGGACGAGCTGGAGCCCGGCAGCCGGCTGTGGTGCTGGCTGGTGGGCGGACAGATCGTCGGGGGCGCCTACCTGGGGATGGACGCGGAGAAGGCGGCCCGGTTGAACGCCAGCCTGTGGAACACCACGCCCCTGCCCGATGCCGTGGACGCCCACCACTGGGCCCTGGCGTGTCTGGGCCTGTCGCTCGTCTACTCGGGGGCGCGGTGGGAGCTGGAAGCGTGGCTCGAGCGGATGCGGGGCATGGCCAAGGAGGGGGTGGCGAAGGCCTGGACGCGCTACCTGGATGGTTTCTTCCACTACCTCTTCGAGCCGCGGCCCTGGACGGCCTTCGTGCTGGCCGAGGAAGGCACGCGCTTGTTCCGCAAGCTCGGCATGGAGCGCGACGCGCTCATCGTGCAGACCTGCATGTCCCTGGCGCAGGGGGCCGCGGGCGACGCGCCTGGGGCCCTGGAGTGCATGCGCGAGTTGCTGGCCACGGGACGGCGGTTGGAGGAGCACCTCGTGGTGGGCTCGGCCCTGGCGTATCGCAGCGTGCTGCTGGCCGGCAGCGCGGATCCGGAGCACCGCCGGGAAGCCCATGTGTTGGCGCGCGAGGGGCTGGACGATGGTCTGGCCTTGTTCCGCCAGGGCGTGTCGCATGCCGTGCTGGCGAAGACCTGGAGCGATCCGGAGACGCTGGCGGAGGCCGAGGCGCATGCGCGCAAGGCCTGTGGGCTCTTGACGCCCTTCCAGGCGGACGTGGTCTTCGCGCGGAGCGTGCTGAGCGGCGTGCTGCTCGCCCGGGGCAATGTGGCGGAGGCGCGGGAAATGGCGGTGCTCGGAGTGCACGAGCTGGAGCGCAACCGCGCCCAGGGCGTCTACGCGGTCGCCATGTACCTGGCGCTGGCGGAGGCGTGCCTGCGAGAGGGAGACCGGGCGCGGGCCGAGTCCTCGCTGCGCCAGGCCCTGGAGTGCGTGCGGGCCCGGGCCGCGGACATCCCCGAGCCCGCCCACCGCGTGCGCTTCCTGCGCCAGGTGCCCGAGAACGCCCGGGTGGTGGCGCTGGCCCGGGAGTGCTGGGGAGACGCCAGCGTGGAGGGGCTCTCGTGAGCGCTACTTCACCGGGAAGAAGCCCGCGTCGGTGACGAGCCGCTGCCCCTCGGGGGACAGGACGTAGTCGATGAAGGTGCGCGTGAGCCCCGTGGGCTCCCGGGGCAGCTCGAAGTAGAGTTCCCTCGACAGGGGATAGGCGCCGGACTGGAGGGTGGCGGGGGTGGGGGGGACCGCCTCGCCCTGCTCACCCACGCGCACCTTCAATTCCTTGACGCCCCGGGCGTAGGCGACGCCGCCATAGCCAATGCCATGGGGCTCGAGGGAGACGGCGTTCACCACGGCCGCGGTGCCCGGCAGCGTCTGGGCGCGCTCGGTGAAGTCCTGGCCCTTGAGCACCTCGTCCTTGACGAAGACATAGGTGCCCGAGGAACTCTCGCGCGAGTAGACGATGATGGGGGCGTCCGCGCCGCCCACGTCCTTCCAGTTGCGCGTGTCCCCCAGGTAGATGGCCTGGAGCTGGGCCAGGGAGAGGCTGTCCACGGGATTGCTCTCATGGACATAGAAGGTGATGCCGTCGCGGGCCACGGCCAGCTCCACGGGGCCGCGCGGCCAGCGCTGCCGCGCCTGTTGTTTCTCGGCGTCCTGCAGGGGCCGGCTGGACATGGCGATGTCGGTGGTGCCGTTGATGAGCGCGGCGATGCCCGTGCCCGAGCCGCCCCCCGTCACCTGGATGCGCGCGCCGGGATGGTCCTTCATGAACTGCTCGGCCCAGCGCTGTCCGAGCACGACGAGCGTATCCGAGCCCTTCACGGTGACGGTGCCCAGGGAGCCGGGCGCCGGAGCGCTCGCCTTCTCGCCAGAACTCGTGGGGCGCCTGCATCCGCCGAGCAGGGCGAGCAGCACGAGCGGGAGGAGCAGCGGGCGGCGGGGGGACCATCTCATGGCCCCGAGGATACACGCGAGTCGGCTTCCTCCATCCGTCGGGCAAAGGACGTCACTTTCGTGACGCGGATGTGACCGGGGTTGGGGGAAGCGCGGCGGGTCCGCTACAACCGCGGCATCCGAGGACGGCAAGGAGCGGACGCCATGGACTTCATTGGACAGCTTTCTCAGCAATTGGGTGTGGATTCGAACCAGGCGCAGGGGCTCGCGGGCTCGCTGCTCAAGCTGGTGCAGGGCACGGTGAAGGAGAAGATCAGCCCCGAGGCGGCGGACCAGATGGGCCGGTCGATTCCCGAGATGCAGACCTGGCAGCAGCAGGCGCAGCCCCAGCCCGAGGCGGGTGGGGGGCTGATGGGGGCACTGGGCGGCCTGCTCGGGGGCCAGGCCCAGGGCTCCTCCGGCGGCGGCCTGATGGGGGCGCTGGGCGGCGCGGTGGGACATGCGGGTGAGATCGCGGGCATCGTGGCCCTGCTCCAGCGCTTCAACCTCGACGCGGGCAAGGCGGCGCTGGTGGCGCCCCTGCTGCTCGACTTCCTCAAGTCCCGGTTGGATCCCAAGCTCGTGAGCGGCATCCTCACGGTGATGCCCGTGCTGACCCAGCTCACGGGGGGCAACAAGCCGCCGGAGGGCGGGGGGACGCCGGGGGGCGGAGGTCTGGGGGGCCTGTTGGGCGGCCTGCTGCGCTGAACCTTGGGGGAGCGTGCGCGAGGGTTGACCCCGTGACCTCCCCGCGTCACCTTGCCTGGCCACATGAGCACGCCTGACGGAGAGTTGTCCCCCGAGGAGCAGGCCATCATCGCGGAGGAGGAGGCGGTCCTGCGCCGCGTCCTCGCCGCGGTGGAGGGCGCGAGGCTGCGCAGTGGCCATCGCAAGCAGGAGACGGAGGATCTCATCACCCGGCTCCAGGAGCTGCGCGACGACGCGGCCACGGCGGCCGTGGCGGACCTGCCGCACCTGTTCTTCCAGATGGATCAGACGCGGGCCCTGCTCGAGCGTCAGGAGACGGCGCGGCTGCCGGAGCTCGGCGCCCCGTACTTCGCCCACCTGCGGGTGGCCGGGACGACGGGGGATCGCGACTATCTCCTGGGCCGCACGAGCTTCGCGGACGTGTCCGCGGACGTGCGCATCATCGACTGGCGCTTCGCTCCGGTGGCGCGCGTCTTCTACCTGTATGGGGAAGGCGACTCGTACGAGGAGTGGTTCGGCGAGCGGCTGTCCGAGGGGACGGTGAAGGTGCGCCGCCTGGTGGTCATCGAGCGGGGGCTGCTCAGCCGCGTGCAGATTGGCACGCGCGTGCTGGTGCGGGGCCCCGGGGGCGTGTGGCGGCGGTTGGGGACGGGGTGGGGCTCGCAGCTCGAGGGGGGCACGGGGACGGCGGTGCGGCCGGGCCAGCTCGGGGTAGGGCGGGGGACGCAACAGCGCGAGGGGGCCCTGGACGTGACGGCCCTGCTGGACGCCGAGCAGTTCGAGGCGGTGAACGTGGCGGCGGACCAGCCCCTGCTGGTGCTGGGCAGCGCGGGCAGTGGAAAGACGACGGTGGCGCTGCACCGGCTGGCGAAGATCGCCTTCGACGAGGCGGAGCGCTACCCCGAGTCGCGCATGAAGGTCATCGTCCCCGAGGAGGGACTCGCCCGGCTTTCCCGGCGGCTGCTCGCGCCGCTGGGCCTGGGCAAGGTGTCCGTCGAGACGCTGGACTCGTGGGCCGCGCTGACCGCGCGCGTGGCGTTTGGCGCCAAGGCCCTCAAGCCCTGGGAGGACACCCCGCCGCTCGTCGCGAAGCTCAAGCGCCACCCGGCCCTGCGCCGCGCGCTCGCGGCCCGGCTCGGCGTGCTGTCCTCGTCCGCCACGGCCCTGCCGCGCCTGCGCAAGCGGCTCGCGGAGCTCTTCACGGACCGGCGCTTCCTGGAGAGTGTCGTCGCCCATTCCGGGGGAGATCTGCCCAGCACCGCCGTGGACGAGACGGTGCGGCACACGATGCTGCAGATCGCCACGCCCATCGCCCACGAGCTGGAGGGCGTGGATCCCGACCGGCTCCAGACGTTGGATGGCAAGTCCCTGGAGAGCGACACGCCGGACGAGCTGGCGGGCACGGTGGACGTGGAGGATCTGCCGCTGCTGCTGTTCCTCCGGGCGCAGGCGGGCAGTCTGGGCGCGGTGGGGCGGCTGGTGCACGTGGTGCTGGATGAGACCGAGGACTTCTCGCTCGTGGAGCTGTTCGTGGTGGGACGGCTGTTGGGGGAGGCCCGGAGCTGCACGCTGGCGGGCGACGAGATGCAGCAGACCTCGACGAGCTTCGCGGGGTGGCCGGCGGTGCTCGCGGAGCTGGGCATCCAGGACGCGGCCACCTGCCGGTTGCAGGTGTCCTACCGGTGCCCGGCGCCCATCACCGCGCTGGCGCGTCAGGTATTGGGCACGCAGGCCCCGGGCGAGCCGCCCACGGCGGGCCGGGAGGGGGCGCCCGTGGGGCTGCACCACTTCCCGGACGAGGCCCAGGCCTGGCTGTTCATCGGCGAGGCGCTGCGGGACTTGCTGGAGCGCGAGCCCCAGGCCTCCGTCGCCGTCATCGCCAGTGGCCGCGAGCAGGCCCGGGCCTTCCATCGTGTCATTTCGGACATGTCCTGGGCGCGCCTCGTGCTGGAGGGAGACTTCTCCTTCGAGCCGGGGGTGGACGTGACGGACGTGGACAACGTGAAGGGCCTCGAGTTCGACTACGTCGTCATTCCAGACGCCACCGCCCAGGCCTATCCGGCTCATGACGAGGCACGCCGCCGTCTGCACATCGCGATCACTCGGGCCTCCCACCAACTCTGGTTGGTTTCGGCGGGTGTGCGCTCCCCCCTGCTCGCGGGCGTCTAGGCCCGCCTCCGCGACGGGGGGGCCACCGTTGGAATCGATATGTCGAGACGAGATGTATCGATTTGTGACAGAATACCGCCCCCATGATGGAGACCCGCCCACAGCTGTTGTCTCGGCTGGCCAGATGTCGGCGGGAGCAGGTGGTTCCTGGGTTGTTCTTGGAGTCGGTGCTCGCCTCGGCCGGGGTCTATGGGCCGGAGGTGGTCGAACAGGCCCACCGGCACATCGCCGAGGATGGGCAGTTGCTGGAGAACTACCGCTACCCGGTGAAGGCCATGCTGGAGATGCTCGATGTCATCGGGCAGGCGGCGCAGGCGCGGGGCGTCTCCTATGGCGAGGCCCTCTTCCAGAGTGGGTGGACCGCGGGGTCCTCGTATGTGCGCAGCTCGGTGGGCCGGGTGCGCGCCATGGTGTCCACGTTGTCGGGCATGCATCGGGCCCTGGAAGGCATCCCCAACGCGGCCGCGCAGGCGGTCAACTTCGGCGAGCACTCCTACCGCCGGGTCACCCCTGGCTCCGGGGAACTGCGCTTCATTCAGGATTTGATTGGCCCGGCCTGGAACACGGGCATGGTGCTGGCGAGCGTGAAGACCGCCTTCGCTCTGGAGCAGGACCAGTTGAAGTACGAGATCAGCGTGACGGATGAGGACGCCAGCAGCTTTCTCGTGCGTCTGGACTGGTAGGCGCGCGGGGCGCCGGGGGGGCGCGCCGGAGTCACCCGTGGGGACTCCGGGCGCCAGGCACGCTCAGCTGTTCTCGGAGAACGTGTCGCGGATGCGCTCGATGGACTTCTGCGCCATGTCCATGATGCTCTTCTCCACGTGCTTGTACATGAGCGTCTGGGCCATCAGGTGCTTCTTGGCCTCGGCGCAGATCTGCTCCTCGGTCGCGTTCGGATTGGCCTTCAGGAACTTGTTCACGTTCTGCTCGACCTTCCGGTAGACCGCGCTCTGGCTCTCCTTGCTCTGGATGGAGCCGACCTGGAGCGCGTAGGCCTTGGCGCTGGCCTCATCCAGGCCGTACTTCTGCAGGCCCTTGGTCACTTCCTCCGGGGTGGACTTTCCGGTGAGGTTCAAGTGCACTTCGCTCGGCGTGGTGGGGGCCGCGCTGGTGGCGCGAGTGTTGCCGTTGATGGGAGCGGTCATGACGCACCTGTCGGAATAGGTTGGGTACAACGTTGAGGGGATTATCTCCCAAGCTTTGGGAAAAGTTGCGTGGGGGGTGTTGATTCACCCCACTTTCCCTCCCCCCGAGGTGCCGCCGGGCCCCCGGAGAAGGGCCAGGAGGGAACAATCCTCCGTGATTCCAGGGGGTTGAGCCCTCCCCACGGGTTACCTGCCTGGTGGACGGGCACGCGTGGCGCTCCCTGTTCGGCGTGTGGACGGGACCGCGGGCGCGGGCGTGCCCCTGGGGCTGGGGGAGGGGGTCGCCGAGCCCCCCGGCCCCCGCCTTCGTCCGCGTGGTCCCGCCATCCCCGGACTCTTCGCTCAACCGTCCCTCGGGGCCTTCCACCGGAGTCCGGGTGTTCCTCGCCAATGCCTGTCAGCGTGGCGGGCCCGGCGAGATCTTGATTCCCTTGTATGGGATTGGCGAGGGGTTCGGGAATTCCCACGGACGAGGATCCCTCGGCGTATGCCGCGAGCGGGCGGAGGCCGGGAAATCCGACGCGGCCAGGGCGGAGCTTTCGCGTGACAAGGTTTTCCATCTCAGACACCCGCAAAGATTAGCGGGGTCGGCTTGACGACAATTGGGGAGGGCCGTTATTGGTTTATGAGAGAGATTGAACGGCTCGAAAGGAACCCCACCATGAATGCCATCTCGGATCGGCCGGCGCGCTCCACGCCCACGGGAAGGGTCGCCGTGACCAGCCCCTACTCGGGCTACTCGCTGTCGGCCCCAGGTGAAATCCAGGTGGTCCTTCCCGAGCAGGGAGGACGGCGCCTGGGACCGGCGACCCTGCTGAGTCCCGCGTCGGTCTGGGCCCGGTCCGAGACGCGCGTGGAGTCCTGGCCCTCCGAGGGCTCGCTGCGGGTGTGTCTGGAGACGGGCTCGGCCACTCTCGGGCCCCTGTCGGGGGAGCTGCACTGGCAGCGGGCCGGAGGCGAGGACTCCATGCTGGGCATCCGGCTCGTGGATGTCTCGCCAGCGCAGGGGCGGGCCCTCCTGACGATGATGGAGGAGCGGCTGCGGCATGGGGGCGCCCTGCCCGAGGCGTCTCCGCTGCCCGTGCAGGAGGAGATCTCCGACGCCGAGCGCATCGCCACCCTCCTCGGGATGATCGCCGCGGTGAACAACAAGGCCGTCCTGCGCGAGCCCGGCCGGATGGTGCGGCTGGTCCTGGAGCGGATGGACGCGGAGCGGGGCCTGCTGTTCTGGCGTTGCGCCGAGCCGCTCACGCGCTGGGGCGAGCCCCCGTGCGAGGTCGAGGTGGTGGGGTACAACTCCGCCTACCGGATGCGCCTGGCGCCCCCCGTCGGGCGGGGAGAGCAGTGGGTGACCCCGCTGCCCGAGCGGCTGTGGCGGGTGCGTCACCGCTGGCACCGCCGCGTGCCGGCGCCCGCGGGGCTGCGCGTGCGCTTCGCCCATCCGCTCTGGACGGAGCTGGGGTGGCTCGAGCGCGAGGCCGTGGACCTCTCCTACTCCGGCCTGGGGCTGCTCAGCGGCGCCGAGGATCTGCTCTTCCCGGGACTCTTCCTGCCGCTGGAACTGGAGACGGCGCGGGGCGAGCGCATCGACCTGCGCTGCGAGGTGCGCCACGTCTCCTTCTCCCAGACGGATGGCCGGCGGCTGTGTGGGCTCGAGGTCCGGCCATGCACCGAGCGCGACACCCTGCGGTGGATGAAGCTCGTCTCCCAGTCGCTCCGCCCCTCCACGCGCACCAGCGAGGACTGGCTCGAGCCGTTGTGGGAGCTGTACGCCGCCTCGGGCTACTTCAACCTGGCGGGCAAGACGTCCGAGCACTTCGAGGCGCTGCGCCGCGACTTCATGGACATGAACACCCGCGCCGCGCGGCTTCCCCTCCTGTCCTGCCAGACGGTGTGGCCCTCGGAGCGGGGCGTGGAGGCGTCGCTCTCCTCGCTCAAGATGTACCAGTCCTCCTGGATGCTGCACCAGCTGGGCCGTCGGCCCGGCAAGCCCGCCCATGCCCCGGAGGTGCCGGGACAGACGCTGCGCGACGTCTACCTGCGTACGGTGGAGCACTGCCAGGGCGACCCGGAGTTGCGCTGGTTGTTCAGCTACGCCGAGTCGACCGTTCCCTGGGTGCGCCGCACGCACGTGCGCTTCGCCGAGCGGGTGGCGTCGAGCGGGCAGTCGCTGGTGATGAACGTGCGGCTGATGGACGTGGAGTGCTCGGAGCCGAGCGGCCTGCCCGTGGGTGAGCTGGAGATCGGCCCCGCGTCCATGGGGGAGAAGCTCCTGCTGGCGCGGGAGATCGCCCGCACGCGGCCCGCCTGCTACGCCGAGGCGTTGGACCTGACCCGGGAGCGTCTGGAGATGCGGGGCGCGTCGCGCACCTGGTGGGAGGCGGGGCTGCAGCGCGAGCGGCGCATCCTCGTGGCCCGGCGCCATGGCCTGCCGCTCGCGGCCCTGGTGCTCGAGCTGGGGCAGCCCGGCGCCAACCTCTTCCGCCTGCTCGACTCGGCCCGCCTCTTTCCCCTGTCGCCCGAGGGACGCGAGGCCTACGTGGCGCTGCTGGACGAGGCGCGCGGCTGGTTCGCCCTGCGCGAGCGCTCTTCCTTCGTCTACCTGTGCGAGGACGACGGCGCGTACGCCTCCGCCGCCCGCCTGCACGATGACCCGTCCACCCGGCCCGTCCTGTGGATCATCTCCGCCTCGCTCGTTCCCGAATTCCTGGAGCACATCCAGGAGCAGTCCGCGGGTCGTCCCCGTTCAACCCCTCACGCCGTGCCCTGAAGGAGTGCCATCATGATGGAACTGCTGAAGAAGCTGTACGAGCCCCACGCCGTGAAGGCCCGCGCCCGTCTGGATACCGATCCCGCCCTGTGCCGGCTGCTCTCGCCCTCCATCGAGCCGAGGGTCCTCGAGCGCTTCCTCATCGAGTGGATGGCGCGCGCGGTGTACATGACCGAGCCGGTGGACGGGTGGATCCGCCGCACGGGCCAGCGCTGCATCGAGCAGGGAATGGAGAAGATTGGCAACGCGCTCATCATCCACGCCAAGAGCGAGACGGGCCACCACCTGATGACACTCGAGGACACCCACGCCCTCGTCAAGCATTGGAATGCCCACCAGCCGCCGCCCGCGTTGACGGTGGAGCAGCTGCTCGCCCAGCCCCCCACCGACGCCATGAAGGCCTACCGCCAGTTGCACGACGAGACCATCGAGGGCGCCTTCCCCGTGGGGCAGATCGCCATCGAGCGCGAGGTGGGCTACCTCGCCGTCTACTTCGGGCCCCGCCTGATGAAGCAGGTGGACAGCGTGCTGGGCACCGAGGTCTCCTCGCTGCTCTCCTTCATGGCCGAGCACGTGGCGGTGGACGTGGGCCATACCCTGCTCAACGAGAAGCTGCTGGAGGAGGCCATCTCCCGCTCGCCCGAGCATGCGCGCCTCTACGCCGAGGCGGGTGCGCGGGCGCTCAATGCCTACATCCGCTTCCTGGGCGATTGTCTGCGCATCGCGGAGCACCTGCCCTCACCGCTGCGCTCGGTGGCTTGAGGCCGCCTCAATGCCTGCCTCCTCGCCCAGCTCCCGGGCGTGGCGCGGCGTGTTGATTGGGATACAAAGATAGGGGATGTTCCGGCCCGTCTCAATCACCCGTGATTCACGGGTGTCTGGGCTGGAGTCAAAGTCATACACGCGGCTACATCCGCTCTCGTTGATCGGGCCGGTTCCCGATTGGAACGACGAGAGCCCCGCGTCCGCGAAGTCACCCCCTGTCTGTCCTATCCCCCCCGGAGAGCCTCATTTTGAAGAAGACCCTCCTGCTGGTTGAAGCCCTGTCCGTCCTCGCTGGTGTTGGTTGTGGACTTCCCGATGAACAAGGGGAAGCCGACGAGTTCTTCCAGACGATGGGCGCCACGGCGGATGCGCTGAGCGCGCCGAACTGCACCACGCTCTCCGCGGCCTCGGTCCTGGCCTCCGGCAATGATGGAAACGGCCCGCGGAACACCCTGGATGACCAGATGGGGACGCGCTGGAGCAACCAGGGCGCGGGCTCGTGGATCGACTACGACCTGGGCTCGACGCGCACCGTGTCCGGTGCGGCGATCGCCTGGCACCAGGGCAACCTGCGCACCAACACCTTCTCGATGTCCGTGTCCCTGGACGGGATGAGCTACACGACCGTCTACTCGGGCACGAGCTCGGGCAAGACGACGGCGGCGGAGACCTACACGTTCTCCGCCAGGTCCGCGCGCCGGCTGCGCATCACCTTCAAGAGCAACTCCCAGAACGACTGGGCGAGCATCGCCGAGGCCCGGGCGTGTGGCGCGGCCTCCGAGTCGTCCAGCGGCAGTGGCGTGGTGTGGCGGGGTGACTTCGATACGGGCGACCGCACCCAGTGGACCCGGACGCAGATGGTCAGCTCGGACCGGCTGCAGGTGGTGTCCTCACCCGCGCGCCAGGGCAGCTACGCCATCAAGGTGACGGTGAAGCAGGGAGACAATCCCATCAGCGCGAGCGGCAACCGCAACGAGCTGGTGAAGATGACGAACGAGAAGGAAGGCGACGAGTACTACTACCGGTGGAGCACGATGTTCGCCTCGGACTTCCCGAGCGCCAAGACGTGGCAGCTCTTCACCCAGTGGCACCAGAGCGGTGACAGCGGCTCGCCCCCGGTGGAGTTCTACGTCAACGGAGAGACCATCTACCTGCGCCTGCAGGGCAGCACCGTGGTGTGGAGCACCCCGCTGGTGCGCGGGCAGTGGCAGGACTTCATCTTCCACGTGAAGTGGTCGTCCAAGTCGGGCACGGGCTTCGTGGAGCTCTACCGCAATGGCAAGCTCGAGCTGCCCAAGCGCTACATCGCGACGATGTACTCGGGGCAGACGAACTACTTGAAGGTCGGCCTGTACCGCAACAGCACCATCGCGCCGACGGGCGTGGTGTACCACGACGGCTGGGTGCAGGGCCGGAGCCTGCAGGACGTGCAGTAGGCCCCGGCCCCGGGTGGCTCAGGCCTTGGGCCCGAGCCGCTCGCGCAGGGAGCCATCCCCCAGCGCCTTGATGGTGTCGTCGTGGCCGCCAATGAGCACGCCGCGCACGTAGACCTGGGGGAAGGTGGGCCAGCCGCTCCACATCTTGATGGCGAGCCGCTCCTTCCATTTGGCGAAGTAGCTGCCGTACTCGAGATAGGTGAAGGTGATGCCCGCTTCGGTGAGGGCCTGGCGCACCTTCTTGACGAAGGGATTCTGCGCCATGCCCACCACCACCACGGGCTCGCGCTCCACGGTGGTGCGGACCTGATCGACGATGTCCCGGTGGAAGCCGGCCATCGCCTCGGCCGCGGCGGGAGTGCGTTTGTCGTCGGAGAGAAGAGAACGGGGAGTGGTCATGGGACGCGCACCTTAAGCGGGTCCTTACCCGGACGTCGAGTGAAGCGATTCCCCGACTCCCTCTCTGGAGGAGGAAGGCGACCACTTCGAGACCTGACGGGGCACCGTCCGTCATGGGTTCAGTGACTTCTCCGCCCGGAGCCGCTCGACCGCGAAGTCGACGAAGGCACGCACCCGCGCATTGGCACGCCGCCCCTCGGGGTACACGACGTGGATGGGAATGGGCGGAGGCTCGAAGTCCTCGAGCACGATTTGAAGCTGTCCCGCGCGCAGCTCCGGGGCGACTTGATAGGAGAGCACCCGGGTCAGCCCCCGCCCGGCCACCGCCGCGGCGATGGTCACCTCGGCCGTGTTGACGATCAGCCTCGTGGGCGGGCTGACCGTCTGACCCCTCGCTCCCGACGCGAACGACCAGGCCGGCGGGGCGGTGGTGGACGAGAACGTGAACGTGTCGAAGCGTGACAGCTCGGCCGGGGTCCGGGGACTCCCGTGCTCGGCCAGATAGTGGGGGGCTGCACAGACGACGCGCCTCACCGAGCCCACCCGCACCGCGCTCAGCGACGAGTCCGTCAGATGGGCGATCCGGATGGCGACGTCGAGCCCCTCGTCCACGAGGTCGACGACGCGATCCACGAGCAGCGTCCGTGCCACGACGTGCGGATGCCGGTCCAGGAAGTCGAGCAGGATGGGCGCGACGAACATCCGCCCGAACATCACGGAGGCCGTCACCCCGAGCTGCCCTCGTGGCTCGGTATGGGCGCCCGCCGCCGAGGCCTCGGCCTCCTCGAGTTCTCCGAGGATGCGCTTGCAGTCGGCGAGGAACCGGGTGCCCGCCTCCGTCAGGCGCACGATGCGCGTCGTGCGATGAAGGAGCCGGGTACCGATGCGCTCCTCGAGTGCCGCGATGGCCCGGGTCACCGCTGGCGGCGACATCGTCAGCCGCCGGGCCGCGGGCGCGAAGCCCGCTTCTTCCGCCACCGTGACGAACACCCGCAGGGTCTCGAGACGATCCATACCATCATTCCGAGATATGGAATGGTGCATTGTCAAGAACGCTCATTCCGTATCGGGGGCGCAACACGCATCTTTCTCATCCGAAAGCGAGGCCCCTCGTTCATGAGCCAGCCCACCCGTCCCATCCGTCTCTATCGCCATGCCCTGTCCGGCCACTCGCACAGGGTCGAGCTGTTCCTGTCCCTGCTGAAGCTCCCGTTCGAACTCGTCGACATCGACCTCGCCAGCGGAGAGCACAAGAGTCCTGCCTTCCTGGCCCGGAACCCGTTTGGTCAGCTACCGGTGCTCGAGGACGGAGAGGTGACGCTGGCCGACAGCAACGCCATCCTCGTCTATCTCGCGACGCGGTATGACCCGTCGGGGCGCTGGCTCCCGCGCGAGCCGGTCGCGGCGGCGCGGGTGCAACAGTGGCTCTCGGTGGCGGCGGGGCCGCTCGCCTCCGGTCCCGCGGCGGCGCGCCTGGTCACCGTGTTCGGCAGGGCGCTCGACGCCGAGCGCGCGAAGGCGATCGCCTCCGGGCTCTACGGGGTGCTCGACCCGTATCTGACCACCCGGAGCTTCCTCGCCGGGGAGGCGCCGACCCTCGCCGACGTGGCGCTCTATTCGTATACGGCCCACGCTCCCGAGGGCGGCGTGTCGCTCGAGCCTTACGGCAACATCCGGGCGTGGCTCGCTCGCATCGAGGCGTTGCCCGGCTTCGTGCCGATGCGGCGGACGTCGACCCGGTACGCGGCCTGAGCCATCGAGGGAGCGCCAGCCATGCCGCCGAATGATTCAAACGCCCCCGGTGCACCCCCGTCGGGGTGGTCTCTCGAACAGTCGCCGTTCCATGCCGGTGAGCAGGCCGTGCAGGAGCGGATGGGGATGCGCGGACGCCTCGAGCAGACGGGGCGCAAGGTCATCCGCTCCTTCATGCCGGAGCAGCACCGCGAGTTGTTCCGCAAACTGCCCTTCCTGCTCGTGGGCAGCCTGGATGCCGAGCGGCGTCCGTGGGCCTCCATCCTCGTGGGGCAACCGGGCTTCGTGAGCTCGCCGGACCCCGGGACACTCGTGGTCTCCGCTCGCCCCGGCTTCGCAGATGCCCTGGGCCAGAACCTCGTCCTGGGCGCGCCCCTGGGTCTTCTCGGCATCCAGCTCGAGACACGCCGCCGCAACCGGATGAATGGCACGGTGGTGGAGTTCGGCGAGGGCCGGTTCGCCGTCCGGGTCGGGCAGAGCTTCGGTAACTGCCCGCGGTACATCCAGGCTCGGGAGCCTGTCTTCGTGGCCGAGCCCTCTCGTGTCACCGAGCCGAGGCCGGTGCGCGAGGAAGGCCCGCTGCTGTCGGGTGCCAGTGTCCGGCTCATCGAGTGCGCGGATACCTTCTTCATCGCGTCGGCGTCCCCGGCGGCACGTGGGGATGATCCGGTCGAAGGTGTCGACGTCTCGCATCGCGGAGGCAGGCCCGGCTTCGTGCGTGTGACGGAGGAGGGGGGCCGTACCGTGCTGACGGCTCCGGACTTCAGTGGCAACCTTTATTTCAACACGCTGGGCAATCTGGCCCTCCACCCCCGAGCCGGTTTGCTGTTCGTCGATTTCAGTTCGGGTGGGCTGCTCTCGCTGACGGGCGAGTCGGAAATCGTCTGGGAAGGGCCCGAGGTCGAGGCCTTCACGGGAGCGGAGCGGCTCGTGCGCTTCCGGGTCACGGAAGGCATGTGGATCGAGAACGGCGTGCCGCTCCGCTGGTCCGCGCCACAACCCGGTTAGGGCTCGGCGGGTGCCCGTGAGGTTGAAAACGTATGGACATGTCAAGAAATGAAAGGGCTAGAATCCAGGATAAAATTGAAATAATCGGGAAAGATGGAATCTCCAGTGAGCGCGTCGAGAGTGCCCTTCCTCCCCGGGGGAAAGCTCCGTGCGGCGGTCGTGTTCACGCTGTCCTGCCTCCTGTCGGCCAGCGCGCTGCCCTCCGCGGCGAGGGCGAGTCCGGCGAGCCATTCGTTCAACACGGGCTCGGGCGCCCTGAACGTCGACTACGCGGGGTATCTGTCGAAGCACGACGTGGTGTTCAACGCGCCCGTCACGGAGCCCAAGAGCGGGCTGACCGTGGGCAATGGGCGGGTGGGCGCGATGGTCTGGGACAGCGCCAACGGGCTCACGCTGCAGGTGTCCGGAGTGGATGCCTCCCAGGAGGGGTTCGCCTCCCAGGGGTGGGTGACGCTCTCCACCAACCCGGGCCTGAACACGGGGTCCTCCACCTTCCAGCAACGGCTCGCCCTGTATGACGGCGTCGTCACCACCCGGTACGACGGCAACCGCACGGTCACGATCCTCGGGGCCCCGAACTCCGAGGTGCTGGGCATCCACGTCGAGGACAGCCGGACGGGTGTCTCCAACATCACGTTGGATCTGAGCCTCTGGGATGTCAGCGCGTTCGGCGGGGGGGACGTCCCGGACATCAACACCTGGCGGAGCGTCTCCACCCTCGTCGAGGCCGGCGTGGCCGGGATCAGCCGGGGGCAGACCGACGCGAACCACTTCGGCTATACGCTGGCCGCGACGGTCGAGGGGGCGAGCTTCACGACCCAGTTCGTGAACAACAACAAGGTGCGGCTCACCGTCATGCCCACCTCCAGCTATACGATCTGGATCGCCTGCGCCAGCCGGTTGAACGCTCCCGGCTACGACTCGGTCAGCCAGGCCAGGAACCTGCTGAACAGTGTCAAGAGCACGGGATATGCCACCACCCTGAACAACTTCAAGAACTGGTGGCATGCCTTCTGGAACAAGTCCTTCGTCCAGTACGCCAACGCGTCGGGCGATGCGGACTACCTGGAGAACTTCTACTACCTCAGCACCTACATCATCGCGTCGGGCGCCTACGGCGATTATCCCTTCCACTTCATCAATGGCGTGTACAGCGCCGTCGCCGACGACGACAGCGGCAAGTGGAGCAACGCGTACTGGTATTGGAACCAGCGGGACGTCTACCACTCGTTCCTGGCCTCCAACCACGCGGACATGGTGAACATCTTCAACAACCTGTACAGCCGCAACTTCGCGGCGCTCAAGTCGTACACGATGACGCGGTATGGCATCGATGGGATCTGGGTCCCCGAGACGATGGGTTGGGACGGCAATGCGCGGGGAACCATCGGCAGCGACTTCACGCAGGACACGCTCTCCACCGCGGCGGAGGCGGCCCTGAACATGTACAGCCAGTATAAGTACACCCAGGACACGGCCTACCTGAGCGGCACGGCCTACCCGTTCATGAGGGAGGCGGCCAAATTCTACGCGGGCAAGCTGTCGTATGACCCGGGCAGCGGGAAGTACTACATGGCGTCGTCCAATGCCCATGAACAGCACTGGGACGTCCGCAACGCCATCACGGATCTGGCCGCGGTGCGCGGCCTGTTCCCCAAGACCATCCAGGTCAGCCAGCAACTGGGCCAGGACGCCACCCTGCGCTCGCAGTGGCAGAACATCCTGAACAACCTGGTGGCCTATCCGGTCGATCCGAGCAACCCGGCCCAGTACTTTCCCCATACGCCGCCGCTGTCGCCGAACCGGAACGGGGAGAACGTCGTCCTGGAGCTGGCCTGGCCCTATTCCGTGTCCGGCATCGGCGCCCCGGATCAGCAGATGCTGGTCAACAACTACTACAACCGGCCCTTCCCCTATGGCGGCAACAACGTCTGGGACCCGTCCCCCATCCAGGCCGCGCGGCTCGGACTCGGCGACGAGGCCTACCTCGGGATGAAGGCGATGATCCAGCGGTACCAGGACCATCCGAACGGACGCACGACGAACACCAACGGCGAGTTCGAGTACATGGGCGTGAACCTGATCGCCATGAACGAGTCGCTGATGCAGAGCTATAACGACAAGATCCGGGTGTTCCCGGCGCTGCCGGCCGACTCGACGATGAACGGCAAGTTCACGCTGCTGGCCAGCGGCGGCTTCCTGGTCAGCTCGGAGAAGGAGGGCAACGAGATCAAGTACGTTGGCCTCAAGAGCCTGTATGGGAACGCGGCCACGGTCGTGAACCCCTGGGGCACCCAGCAGGTCCAGGTCCGGAGGGTGTCCGACAACGCGATCATCACGTCGTCCTCGAGCGGTGAGTTGACGTTCAGCACGGCGGCGGGCACGGTCTACGTCGTCGAGCGGGTCGCCAAGACGCTCGGTGCCTATGCCTACCAGGCGCTGAGCGGCAGCCCGAACAACACCCTCAAGACGGTCACCTACAACGGGGTCCCCCGGGCCCTGGGCAGCTCGGTTCCGTACACGGGCCCCACGCCGACCTTCTACCCGGACCCCCACTTCGGCGGCACCGGCGTCTCCCTGGCGCCGGGAAGCCATGGCATCTCCCAGATGCAGGCGGCGGGCATCGCCAATGACAACATCTCCTCGATCCGGGTCCCCGCCGGCGTGACGGTCATCGCCTACGGAGATGGCGCCTTCGACGGGCCCTCCTGGACGTTCACCTCCGACAACGCCAACCTCGCCAACACCGGCAACGACAACACCATCTCCTCGATCAAGGTCCTGGCCTCGTCCTCCCCGGGCGTCACCTTCTACCCGGACCCCAACTTCGGCGGCACCGGGGTGACGCTGGGCGTTGGCAGCTACGACATCGCGCAGATGCGGGCCGCGGGCATCGCCAACGACAGCATCTCGTCCATCCGCGTGCCCGCGGGCAGGACGCTGATCGCCTACGGAGATGGTGCCTTCGACGGGCCCTCCTGGACCTTCACCTCCGACAACGCCAACCTGGCCAATACCGGCAACGACAACACCATCTCCTCGTTCCGGATTCAGTGAGCCATCCCGGCTTGGGGTCGGGCTCACCCGGGCCGGACCAGGGGCCGCGAGTACACCAGGAGCAGGCGCGCGCGGTGTTCCACGCGCCGCGTCGTGACTGGAGCTCCTCCATGGACATAAACCCGTCATGACGTAAATACATGGAGTCATGTGAAAACGAGGAGACTCGAGTGGCTTTGAACTTCAAGAGACGGATGGGAAGCCGTGGGTGGTTGAGGAGCGGAGTGGGGGGCCTGTTGTGGGCGGCCCTGGCCTGCGCGCCCGAGGGCGGCCCGCCGCGGGCACCCGATGCGAATCCAGCCGATGAGCTGGGGGCGAGCACGCTCCCACTGAGACTCAACGCGCAAGGGATCACGGCGGGCAGCTACACGCAGGTCTATGTCGCGACGAACGCGAACGATGGCAATCCCGCGACCTACTGGGAGGGCGCCGCCAACGCCTACCCCAACTGGATCCGGGTCGATCTGGGCAGCGCGAACAGCGTCAACCAGGTGGTCTTGAAGCTACCGACGACCTGGGGCGCCAGAACGCAGACCCTGTCCGTCCTGAAGAGCACCGACGACGTCACCTATACGCAGGTGCTCGCTCCCGCCCCCTATACATTCAGTCCGAGCGCCAATACGGTCACCTTGAACTTCACGGAGACCAGCGCGAGGTACGTGAAGCTGAACTTCACGGCCAACTCGGGCGCCACGGGCGGTCAGCTCTCCGAGTTCGAGGTCCATGGCTCCGCCCCCACGACGACTCCCCGCTCCGCGCTCGGCCAGCTGGCGGCCTCGAGCTACGACAGCCAGTCGGGCACGCAGTTGGAGGCGAGCAGTGAAGGGGGACAGAATGTCGCCTTCATCGACGAGGGCGACTACCTCGCGTTCAACAACCTGGACTTCGGCGGCGGCGCGAACACCTTCGAGGCCCGTGTCGCCAGCGCCGGGGCTGGGGGCAATATCGAGGTCCGGCTCGACAGCCTGACCGGAACGCTCGCGGGGACCTGTTCGATCCCCGCCACGGGCGGCTGGCAGACCTGGCTCACCCGGTCCTGTGCCATCAATGGCGTGAGCGGCGTGCACAACCTGTACCTGAAGTTCACCGGGACGGGGACGGGCGGCCTCTTCAACGTGAGCTGGTTCAAGTTCTCGACGGCGGCGACGGGTGGCGGCAACGACGTGGTCGGCAAGCTGTTCGCGGGATATCAGGGCTGGTTCAACGCGGCTGGGGATGGCTCTCCGAACAACGGCTGGATCCACTGGTCGAAGAACAGCAGCGCGCCGACGCCCAACTCCAACGTCAACTTCGAGATCTACCCGGACCTCCGGGAGTACACCAAACTGTATCCGACCAATCTGGGGAACCTGGCCAATGGACAGCCCGCCCGGCTCTTCTCTTCCTACGATCCGGAGACGGTCAACAAGCACTTCGAGTGGATGCGGACCTACAACATCGATGGGGCCGCCCTGCAGCGGTTCGGCGCCGACGAGAACGATGCACCGAACGGCTGGAAGACCAACCGCGACAGCGTGGCGGTGAAGGTGAAGAACGCGGCGGAGGCCTATGGCAGGAAGTTCTATGTCATGTATGACATCACGGGAATGAGCCCCACCAACTGGGTGGCCGCGGTCAAGCGTGACTGGACGGCCCAGGTGGTCAATGCCATGCATCTGAACTCTTCCCCTGCCTACGCGAGGCAGAACGGCAAGCCGGTCGTCTGCATCTGGGGAATCGGGTTCACCGATCGGCCTGGCACGGCCGCCGAGGCCATGGACCTCATCAACTGGTTCAAGGGCCAGGGCATGTATGTCATCGGCGGCGTCCCCACCTACTGGCGGACGGGCACGAACGACTCGAGGGCGGGGTTCGAGAACGTCTACAGGTCCCTGGACATGATCTCCCCGTGGTTCGTGGGCCGTTTCGGAGGGCTCGATGGCGCGGACCACTACATGGCGAACCAGTGGCAGCCAGACTTCAACTACACGCAGCAGTATGGAATCGCCTACCAGGCGGTCATCTGGCCGGGGTTCTCCTGGGCCAACCTGAACGCGGGGCCGCGCAATCAGATCCCCCGGCTCCACGGCGACTTCATGTGGCGGCAGGCCTACGATCTCAAGCGCGTGGGGATCTCGACCGGCTACGTGGCCATGTTCGACGAGTACGATGAGGGCACGGCCATCGCCAAGGGGGCGGAGAACAGCTCGATGCTTCCCACCAGCCAGTACTTCCTGAGCCTGGACGCGGATGGGGTCGCCGTATCCTCGGACTTCTATCTGCGGCTGGCGGGCGACATCAACCGGCTGTTCAAGGGACAGCTCCCCCTGTCCGTCGATCATCCCACGAGCCATCAATAAGGCGGCTGCTCAGCAGGCCCGTGTGGAAGGGCTCTCTCCGGACACCTCGATTGGAGGCGGCGGGTTCGATTCCCGCCGCTTCCAATAGATGTTGCCCGCCGCCTCGAGTCGAACCCACTCCTAAAAAGGAGGCACGGCTCGCATCAGGGGACCAAACTGGTTCTTGTCGGACCAAATTTGGACCAAATCCGGAGGCGTATAGGCGGGATGGGGGCCGTGTTGAGGATGGGGATCGCTCCCCCGGCGTGTCGGTTCTACTGGGGATGCATCACGACGACCTCGCTCACGTTGTTCCCATAGACAGACATGCCCCGGTTCGCCTGGTAGTTGAAGATGGCGCCATTGCGCACGATGCCCACGTCACTGCCCTTGGACTCCACGCCGTAATCCCAGCCCCTCTTCGTCTGGAACACCACCGAGCCCTCGGGAATCTGCCCGTTGGCGGCGGCCGCGAGGTACGCCTCTCCGGAGAGGACGTGCGCCTGCACGCTCCCGTAGGGGCTGGTGATGGTCTGCTCCGTCGACTCGGGGATGTTCACGGACTTCCAGTGCCCGCTCTGGAGCATCTGGACCATCATGCCGCGCGGGTTGTTGCCGTCATCGCCCGTGCCGGCAGGCAGCCCCTTCAGTCCCGCGCGCTGGAGGTTGGCGCGCGTGGTCTTCACACACGTGTGGGGATCGCCCCCTTGAAGGTTCAGCGCGTTGATGGCGTCGAGCCCGGGGTTGCGCTGCGTGCCGCCATTGTTCACGAACTGCTTCCGGGGCCCGGCCACGGACGCGGTGTCGAAGCCGCTGCGGGTCAACTTCTCCCGAACGACGTCCGCCCTCCGCGCGACGACCTGCCTGGACAACGCCAGGGCCTTCTCCTTGACCATGGCCTTGTCCTTGGCCAGCACCTTGTCCTTGGTCGGAGACTTGTCCTTCGCCTGGGACTTGTCCTTCGCCTGGGACTTGTCCTTCGCCTGGGACTTGTCCTGGGAGATCTTGCTCCCGGACCCGCTGCTGGACGACCCGGACGACTCACGGGAGGAAGAGGAAGAAGAGCTGCGGCTGGAGCTACTGGAACCGCTGGAGCTGCTGGTGGAACCGACGCTCATGGGCGTGACCTTGGCATGGCTTCGGGCTCTCCAACTCCTGCACCCCCGAAGGCTTCGTATTACCAATTGTCGATAATCGCCGGCGGAAGTTTCCCGCCCCCCAAGAGGTCCCGCGCTTTCTTGTAATCGCCCGGAATCACGGGGGGTTTTTCCTCATGCGGCCCGGGAAGGACGTGCCATGTCCTCCAGGAAGCGCACGATGCGGGCGTTGACGTGCTCGGGCTTCTCGCCGGACAACAGGTGGCCGGCATGGGGGACGAGCTCGGCCTGGACGTGGGGGATGAGCTGCCGCGCACGCTCCACCAGGGCCGGACCGTTGGTGATGACCTCCTTGTCGCCCACCAGCAGCAACGTGGGCACGAGCAGCCCCCGGAGCTCCCCCTCCGGGAAGGGACCCGGCCGCGCCCGCAACCGCGAGCGGAAATGCCTCATCCCCGCCGCGAACAGTTCCGAGGATTCCCGAGGCGGGGTGTTCCCCGGGGCGCACATCCACCGCTCGGACCACTCGAAGACGGGGCGGTACGGGAAGAACATGCACGGGACGGCGTGGAGGATGAACTGGAGCCCCACCTGCGCGAAGCAGCCCGCGGGGGCGATCAGCACCAGCGCCTTCACGCGCGCGGGCACCTTCAGCGCGAAGTTGAGGCTCAGCCAGCCGCCCAGCGACTGCCCGCCCACCACGGACGACTCCACCTTCAACCCGTCCATCACCTCTCCGAGCCAGGCGGCGCAATCGTCACGGCTCTTCATCGGCTGCTCCACCTCGCTCCAACCGAAGTCCCCCGGCACCTCGGGCATGTAGACCCGGTGTGTCCGGGCGAGCGCGGCGATGTTGGGGGCCCACATGGTCGAGGACCCCGTCATCCCGTGCAGCAGGAAGAAGGCAGGCGCCTCGCGAGGCCCGCTCACGAGCACGTGCGTCCGCCCGAAACGCGTGGGCACGAAGAGCCTCTCGACGGGGACGGGCCAGCGCTCCAGGGCCCTGTCGTAGACGGTCGTGAACGCGCTCTGCCCTGCCTGTGTCTTGAATGAGGGATTCATCATGGTGGGTACCTTTGCGCACGGATGATGGTCGAGCCTAAGAAGGCCAGCAACTCCGCCAGGCGTAGGGGAGGGGAAGCGCACATTCGCGGTACGCGACGCATGGAGGATGGGATGTTGGTGAATTTTGCTTTGTTCGAAGGAATCACCCAACTGGACCTGACCGGGCCGTATGAGGTGCTGGCGCGGGCGCCAGGTTTTCACTGCGAGTTGGTGGCGAAGCAGTCCAGTCCGGTTCGTTCGGATCGCGGCCTCCTGCTGGTGCCGACCCGGACCATGGCCGAGGCAGCGCCTTGCGAGCTTCTGGTCGTTCCCGGAGGTCCAGGGACCGATGCCGCATTGGGTGATCCGCAGTGGGTGGACTTCATCCGCTCACAGGCGGCTCAGGCCCGCTGGGTCTTTGGCATCTGTACGGGATCGTTGCTGCTTGGCGCGGCGGGCCTGCTGAAGGGCAGGAAGGCCTCCTGTCACTGGCTCGCGCGCGACTTGCTCGCACATTTCGGCGCCACACCGGTGAACGAGCGTACGACCGTCGATGGCAAGTACTTTACGTCCGGAGGGGTGACAGCAGGGATCGACATGGCGTTGCGTGTCGTTGCCAGCGTGCTGGATCAGGAGGCCGCCGAGCAGATCCAGTTGCAGATCGAGTATGATCCCGAGCCGCCTTTCGTTGGCGGAACGCCATTCACGGCGCGCCCTGAGATCATCGACCGCTGCACCAGGGCGGGTGCCGAACGACGCTCCGTCCGGGAAGCCGCCGTGCGGGAAGCGGCGTCACGGCTCGCCAGCGACGGGAGCGCACGAGGATCGTCACGCTGAAGCGCAGGGCTCCGTTGCTGTCTTGACTGTTCCTATTCCCTGAGAAGATCCGAACCGGCGGAAAGCTACCGCCAGACGGAACAGCCGGTTTCAACGGGTATCGATCCCCCACGCCTCTTTGTTTTATGAGGCCGGACATGACGACGATGCCCCTGCGAACGACGACCTCCCAGGCTCCAGCCGAGACACCCACGCCCCCACGAGCCACGGCCCACCCCGAGCTCTGGCCCCAGGCGCGCAGCCCCGAGGCCCTGACCGACGCCCAGACCGAGGCGCGCATCGACTCCCTGCTGGCCCGGCTCAGCCTCGAGGAGAAGGTCGGCCAGGTGATCCAGGCCGACATCGGCTCGATCAAGGCGGAGGATCTGCGGACCTATCCGCTGGGCTCCATCCTCGCGGGCGGCAACTCCGGCCCGAACAACGACGATCGCGCCCCCGCCGTCGAGTGGCTGAAGCTCTCGCGTGACTTCCGCGCGATCTCGCTCGAGGAGCGCCCGGGCCACACGCCCATCCCCGTCATCTTCGGCGTGGACGCCGTGCACGGGAACAACAACATCCCCGGTGCCACCATCTTTCCGCACAACATCGCCCTGGGCGCGGTGCGGGATCCGGAGCTGATCCGTCGCATCGGCGAGGTCACCGCGCTGGAGAGCGCCGTCACCGGCATCGACTGGACCTTCGGCCCCACGCTGGCCGTGCCTCGCGATGACCGCTGGGGCCGCACCTACGAGGGCTATTCCGAGGACCCCGAGCTGGTGGCGAGCTACGCGGGCCCGATGACGCTGGGGCTCCAGGGCGAGCTCCGTCCGGGTCAGCCGCTGGCGCAGGGCCGCATCGCCGGCTCGGCCAAGCACTTCCTCGCCGACGGCGGCACCACGGGAGGCAAGGACCAGGGCGACGCGGAGATCAGCGAGGAGGAGCTCGTGCGCCTCCACGCCGCGGGCTATCCCCCGACCATCAACGCCGGCATCCTGTCGGTGATGGCCTCCTTCTCCAGCTGGAATGGGGTCAAGCACACCGGCAACAAGACGCTGCTGACGGATGTGCTCAAGGGCCGGATGGGCTTCAACGGCTTCGTCGTGGGTGACTGGAACGCCCACGGCCAGTTGCCCGGCGCCACCAACGAGAACAGCCCGCAGGCGCTCATCGCCGGGCTCGACATGTACATGGCCCCCGACAGCTGGAAGGGGCTGTTCCACAACACGCTCGCCCAGGTGCGCGCCGGAGAGATCCCCCTGGCGCGCCTGGAGGATGCCGTGCGCCGCATCCTCCGCGCCAAGTTCAAGGCCGGGCTGTTCAACACGGAGCGCCCGCTGGAGGGCCGGTTCGAGTTGTTCGGAGCCCCCGCGCACCGGGCCGTCGCTCGCGAGGCGGTGGCCAGGTCGCTCGTCCTGTTGAAGAACGAGGGCGTGCTGCCGATCAAGTCGACCGCCCGCGTCCTCGTGGCGGGAGATGCCGCCGACGACATCGGCAAGCAGTGCGGAGGCTGGACCCTGAGCTGGCAGGGCACGGGCAACACGAACAGTGACTTCCCGAACGCGCATTCCATCTACGCGGGCATCCGCGACGCGGTGGCGGCCGGTGGCGGCAGCGCCGAGCTGAGCGTGGACGGCTCGTTCACGAAGAAGCCGGATGTGGCCATCGTGGTCTTCGGCGAGAACCCCTACGCCGAGTTCCAGGGCGACATCGCCACGGTCGAGTACCAGCCGGGAAACAAGACCGACCTGGCCCTGCTCAGGAAGCTCATGGCCCAGGGCATCCCCGTGGTGTCCGTGTTCCTGTCGGGACGGCCACTGTGGGTGAACCCGGAGATCAACGCCTCGCGAGCCTTCGTGGCCGCGTGGCTGCCCGGCACCCAGGGCGAGGGCGTGGCGGATGTCCTGATAGGCGACGCGAACGGCAAGCCCCGGCGCGACTTCACCGGCAAGCTGTCCTTCTCCTGGCCCCGGAAGGCCCTGCAGGCGTCGGTGAACCGGGGCGACGCGAACTACGATCCGCAGTTCCCCTATGGGTATGGCCTCTCCTACGCCCAACCCGCCCGGGTGGAGATGCTGTCGGAGGATCCGGGACCGACGGTGGCCGCCACCAGCACGGCGCTGTTCTTCGGCTCGGGCAAGGTGGCCGAGCCCTGGTCTCTGGTGCTGTCGGACACGGGCGGCTCGAGCCCCGCGTTGAAGGCCAACGGGGACAGCCCCCAGCGCGTGCTTTCGCTCCGGGTGGTGGACGCGGGAGCCCAGGAGAATGGCCGCACCCTGACCTGGTCGGGGACACAGCAGGCCACCGTGGCCGTCACCGGTCCGGCCGTGGACCTCAGCCGTCAGACCACGGGCGACATGGCGGTCGCCCTCCGTTACCGCCTCGACCGCGCACCGGCTGCCCCGGTGAAGCTGACGCTGACGAGCGGCGAGCGTCCGGCCTCGCTCGACATCACGCGGCTGCTGACGACCCTGGGCTCGGCGACGGAGTTCCGCATGCTCAAGGTGAAGCTCAGCAGCTTCCGCGACGCGGGCGCCAACATGTCGTCGGTGACGTCTCCGCTTGCCCTGACGACTTCGGGGGCGCTGACCCTGACCGTCACCGACCTGTGCCTGGCCACCAACGACGGTGACGCGGTCTGCCCCTGAGCCGCCGCCGGAAAGGTGTCAGACGACTCGTGTGCGCCAGGC